>PHCA01000130.1:10637-20975 GCA_002842085.1 Chloroflexi bacterium HGW-Chloroflexi-1 | reverse complement strand
GGCCACAGCATCCCCGGATTATGGCTGTCGCTTGAGATGATACCAGAAAACTGATCTCCGAGACATCCTCTCCCGATTTGAACCTGCGGGACGTCTCGGAGATCGCTTTTTGCAGTGAGCTCACTGATGGCACTGAGACCAGGTCGGCGCCAACCCCACTTCTTCTTCCAACGGACGCCATTCTTCAGCCAGTGCCCGGTCGCGTTCGGCGCAGGCCTGGTAACCCGCAATCAACCGCTCTCGCAAAGCCTGGTGTTGTCGATGTTCGACAAAGTAGATCACCGACTGGGCGAGGAGTCGCTGTAGCCCAGTGGCGGCGCCTCTTTGCGAACAACGTTCATGACCCCGGTAGGCAACGATAGCGTGACCTTTTCCTTGTTCGGCATCTGACACCTCCCTTGCCATCCATTTCGTAGTAGAATGGTACAGCGTGTTGGCTGTGCTGTCAAGCATTTGCGGTGAGGTATCTTCTCGATTTTTCGGGGAATCGCTGGCTGTCGCTTGAGAGGATACGCGGTGACCCGCTTTGACAAAGACCCCACCTTGCCGTACAATCGAAGAATCATCTGAACACTATCGACTATTAAGGATACACATGATCCCAAAACGCAAACCCACCAATGCGGAGATCCGCCAGCAATTCCTGGATTTCTTTGCCAGCAAAGGCCATACCATCGTGCCCAGCGCTTCGTTGGCGCCGATGGACGACCCGACGCTGCTCTTCACCAACGCGGGCATGAACCAGTTCAAGGACGTCTTTCTGGGCCTGCGCCAGCCCGCCGCGCGGCGTGTCGCCGACTCGCAGAAAGTGATGCGGGTCAGCGGCAAGCACAACGACCTGGACGATGTCGGTCGTTCGCCCTATCATCACACCCTGTTCGAGATGCTGGGCAACTGGTCCTTCGGCGACTACTACAAGAAGGAAGCGATCGGCTGGGCCTGGGAGCTGTTGACCGGCGTTTGGGGGTTGCCGAAGGCGCGGCTGTGGGTGACCGTCTTCGAGGATGACAAGGGTGATATCGAAAGTGACGACGAGGCGGCCGGTTTTTGGCGTAACGAGACGGACATCAACCCCGACCAGATATTGTTCTTCGGACGCAAGGACAACTTCTGGGAGATGGGCGATACCGGGCCGTGCGGGCCGTGCAGCGAGATCCACCTGGACATGGGGCCGGACGCCTGCGACAAGCAGGACGTGCCGGGCCACGTTTGCCGCGTGAACGGCGATTGCCGCCGCTACGTCGAGTTGTGGAACCTGGTTTTCATCCAGTACAATCACACCCGGGACGATCGGCTGGAGCCTTTGCCCGCGCGACACGTGGATACCGGGATGGGATTCGAGCGGGTGGTCAGCGTGTTGCAGGGCGTCAAGACGAACTACGAGAATGATCTGTTCATGCCGATCATCCGGCGCACCCAGGAGTTGCTGGGGCACACCGACGCTCAACGGGACGCGCGGGCGGTCTCCTACCGGGTGATCGCCGACCACGGTCGCGCCATCACTTTCCTGATCGGCGACGGCGTGCTGCCGGGCAACGAGGGCCGGGGTTATGTGTTGCGGTTGATCCTGCGCCGGGCGGCGCGCCACGGCCGGATGCTCGGCTTCGAAGGTCCGTTCCTGACCGAGCTCGCCAAGACGGTGATCGGGATCATGGGGCCGCACTACGGGGAGCTGGTGCAACGGCAGGAGTTCATCCTGGCCACCATCGAGCAGGAAGAGCACCGTTTCAGCCAGACCCTGACCAACGGCCTGGCGCTGATGGATGAGCTGATCGCCGGGCTGCAGGCGCGCGGTGAGACCGTCATCCCCGGCGCCGAGGCGTTTCGCCTGTACGACACCCACGGGTTCCCGCTGGATCTGACCCAGGATGTGGCGCGCGATCACGGCATGACGGTGGACCTGCCTGGCTATCAGAAGGCGCTGGCCGAGCAGCAGGAGCGTGCCCGGTCGGCCGCCCATTTCGACGCGGTCGAAACTGTGGATGCCCAGGTCTATCTCGGTGTGCTGCAAAGCCTGCGCGACGCGGGGACTGTGCTGCCATCCGGCGTGGTAAACGTGTACGAGGAGGATGTAGAGTGGGAGACGGTCGTCGCGGCGCTGATCCGGGATGGGCAGTCGATCAAGAGCGTCCGGACGGGCGACAAGGTGGAGGTCGTGTTGCCCGAGACCCCGTTCTACGTGGAGTCGGGCGGTCAGGTGTCCGATACGGGGGTGATTGTCCATATCGTAGAAGGCCGTGAGGAGCCGCTTTGGGAAGTGCGCGTCGAGGACACCCGCCGGCCGGTGTCGGGATTGATCGTGCATGTCGGCGAGGTGGTCTCCGGGGCGCCGGGGGTTGGGGACGCGGCCTGGGCGGTAGTGGATTACGAGCGCCGCATGGACATCATGCGCAATCACACGGCCACCCACCTGCTGGACAGCGAGCTGCGCTACATTTTGGGCAAGCACGTCCATCAGGCCGGCTCGACCGTCGCGCCCGATCGCTTGCGTTTTGATTTTACCCATTCGGCCATGCTGACGCAGGATGAGTTGGACATGTTGGAGCTGTCGATCAACGATGCGATCCTGACGGATTACCCCGTCCAGGTCGCCCAATCCACCTACAAACAGGCCGTGGCGGACGGGGCGATGGCGCTCTTCACCGAGAAGTACGGCGACGAGGTGCGCGTGATCAAGATCGGCTGGGAAGAGGAGGAGTTCAGCAAGGAGTTGTGCGGCGGCACGCACGTCCAGCGCACCGGCCAGATCGGGTTGTTCCACATCGTCTCCGAAGAGAGCGTCGGGGCGGGGGTGCGGCGCATCGAGGCCGTGACCGGCCGGACGGCGCAGGCGTTGGTTCAGAACCGCCTGAAGATGCTGGATGAGGCGGCGGCCTTCTTGCGCGTCCCCGTCGACGAGGTCAACCGCGGCGTGCGCAACCTGTACGGCGAGTTGCAGGCCGCTCAGAAGGAGATGGCCCGGTTGCGCGCCCAGCTTGCCTTCCAGCAGACCGATCGGCTGGCCGCCAACGCGCAGCGCGTGGGCGATGTGGCGGTCGTTGCGGCTGAGGTGGCGGGCGCCGATTTGCAAACCTTGCGCGACATGAGCGATCGGTTGCGCGAACGGTTGGGTCCGTCCGCGGTCGTGCTGGCAACCGCCATCGACGGCAAGCCGCAGATCATCGCGGCAGTGACCGACGATCTGGTCGCGCGTGGGGCGCACGCGGGCCAGTTGGTCAAAGCGGTGGCCCGGGTTGTCGGCGGCGGTGGCGGGGGGAAACCCTCCCTGGCACAGGCCGGCGGCCGCGAATTGAGCAAGCTACCCGCAGCGCTGGCTCAGGTTTCGGAGCTGGTGGCCAGGCAGTTGGGCCTGTAGAGTTATGACCGTAACGATCTATTTGACCCCTGAGGATACGCTGCCCAGCGCGGTTGCGCGGCTCATGGCCGCGGCAGGAGAGCGCGTCTTGTTGGTCGTGCCTCCCCAACGCGCATTCGACGCGGTCGAGCTGCGCGTTTTGCGCCGGGAGGCTCTGGCGCGGGGCGGCGGGTTGGCCCTGGTCACCTCCGATGCGACGTTGCGCACACTGGCCGCCCAGGCCGGGATCAGCACTTTCCGGAATCGGGCGCGCGCCGAGCGAGCGCGTTGGCGCAAACTGCGCCCCGAACCGGTCGCCAATACCCGGCCGGCCAGCCCCCGCGCAGCAGCGGGGGCCAGCCCGGCAGACGCGGTTGTGCCCTACGGCGCGGGCCTCTACAACCAGCGTTCCCCCACCGGCTTCCGGCCGACCTCCTTTGGCCGCGCTTTCGCTCGCCGGCCCAGCCCCTGGTGGACGGCTCTGGGGCTGACGGTGGTCCTGTTGGCCCTGTTCGGTGGGCTGTTGGCGGGTCTGATCGCGATGATCCCGGCCGCCACCATCACCTTGATCCCCGCGGCCGAGCCGATCCAGGTCACGGTGGCGTTGCAGGCGATCCAAGATGCGGTTGCTGATGCGAATGCTGGGATTGTGCCGGCGCGTGCACTCAGCGCGCAGGTCTCGGGTGAGGCCCACATTCCCACCACCGGCCGCCGGCAGGAACCCGATGCCAGGGCGACCGGGGTGGTGGTCCTGATCAACCGGACCGACGGGCCGCTTACTGTGCCGTCCGGCACGGTGGTGGCGACAGCGACCGGCAACAACGTGCGTTTTATCACCACGGCCGAGGCGCCGCTGGTTCCCAAAGGTCGGGCTACCGTCCCCGTCGAGGCGATGTTGCCGGGCCCCAGCGGCAACGTCCGGGCGGGCACCATCACCAGGGTCGAGGGGCCGCTGGCGCTCTCGCTGTTGGTGGCCAACGATGCGGCCACCTCGGGCGGCACGTTGGCCCAGGTCGGCGTGGTGACCGAGGAAGACAAAGCGCAGTTGCAGGCCCTGCTGTATGACCAGTTGAAGGAGCAGGCGTTCGAGCAGCTCAATCAGCGGGTGGATCCGGGTAGTTTCATTCCGCCTGAGTCGGTGAGCTACCTGCCGCTTTCGCCGACCTTCACGCCGTTCGTTGGGGAAGTGTCGCCCGATCTTTTCTTGAACATGAGCGTTCAGGCAGTGGGCCTGGTCGTGGACGCACATACCGGTGACGATGTCGCGATGAGCCGCCTGCAGGCCGCGATGCCGCCGGGCACGCGCCTGATCTCCGACACAGTGCGCTATATCCCCGGCTCGGTGGTGGTGGAGGAGGACCAGCGCACGGTCGTGTTCAGTATCACGGCCCAGGGAACATTGCTGCGCGGCATCGATGCCGAAGCCGTGCGCTCGGCGGTGCCTGGCATGCAGCCCGCCGTGGCCGCGTCCGCCTTGATGGAGCGTTTTCCCCTGGCTAAAGCCCCTCAGATCAAGCTGGGACCGGACTGGCTGCCGTATGTCGTGCCGGCGAATCTACCGCTCTTGCCGTGGCGCGTCACGGTGCAGGTGGATTGGGATGCGGCCGCCGCCCTGGCCATGCAGTAGTGGCAAGCGTGAAGAGCCGATTGGCTGTGGCCGGTCTGTGACCGAGCCACCGTGGCTCGGTCACAGACCGGCCACAGCAGTTCCTTTGCTTGTTCGCGCTGAGCTGAATCGTTTGGAGATAGATGGCGATCCTTTCTTCTCCCTTCGCGTTGCCTGCCGGCCGCCTGTTGGCGCTCGATCTGGGCGAGGCGCGGCAGGGGGTAGCCGTGTGTGACGAGGCCGGCGTCCTGGCGACGCCGCTGACGGTGCTGCGCCGACATGCGACCCGTGCCGAGGACTTCGCCGAAGTGCTCGCATTGGTAGTGCGGGAACGCGCAGTGGGCGTGCTGGTGGGGATGCCGTTGGACAGCGAAGGGACGATGGGGCCGCAGGCGCGCTGGGTGCGACGGTATGCCGGTCGGCTGGCCGGCGCGCTGCCCGTGCCGCTGGCATTTTGGGACGAGAGTTTTTCCTCATCGGATGCAGCCAGACTCGTTGCGGAGGGCGGTGGTCGCACACCATTGGACGCCGCGGCCGCCGCAGTGATGTTGCAGGAGTTCTTGGAGGCACGAAAGACGAGTGGACGGGTAGATTGGTGTTGGTTGATGGTGTCATCCTGTCACCCTGTCACCAATTTACCAATTTACCCCGTTACCAATTTACCAATTTATCCTGTTACCTTGTCACCTTCAGGGGGTGTGTGTGGAGACGTTTCAGCGCGTAGTGCATTTCTTGCTGCGCTTCTTGGTGTTCCTGGCGCCGATTACGGCGTTGGTCGTGTTGGCGTTCGTGGCCGTCAGCTTCATCTCGGCGCAACTGCAAGACGTGCCGGAACAGCCCAAGATGGCGTTGATCCGGCCGGCTTCGGAGCAGCCGTTGGACCTGAGCCCGGCGACGCTGGAGCTCAGGCTGCTCGGCTTCTACCTGCGCTTGCAGACGCAGGCGCTGGACACGCCGGCCGGGGCCGATAGCACGTTGCGTCCGTTCACCATCGCGCCGGGGGAAACCGCGGCGACGGTCACCGCGCGGCTGGAGGAGGAGGGGCTGATCACCGACGCCAACCTCTTCCGGCTCTATACGCGTTACTACGGTGTCGACCAACGGCTGGCGGCCGGCGATTTCGAGCTCGCGGCCAGCATGTCCATGGCCGAGATCGCCCAGCGACTGCAACAGGCCCGGTTTGAAGAAATCATCGTGACCATCCCCGAGGGGATGCGGGCCGAGGAAGTGGCCGATCTGTTGAACGTCGAGTCGATCATGGACGGCGACGCGTTCCTGGCGTTGGTGCGCGGGGGCAGCGCATCTGCCAGGGCGCTCGGCGATTACCCGTGGCTACCCGATGGGCTGACGACGCTGGAAGGTTACCTGTTCCCTGACACCTACCGGCTGCCCGCCCGGGCCACCCCGGCCGACCTGATCCGGCGGATGCTGGATAACTTCGAGCAACGGGTCACGCCCGACGTGCTGGCGTCGGCCACGCAGGCGGGCCGCGGCACCGCCCAAGTCATCACCATGGCGTCCATCGTGGAGCGCGAGGCGATCCACGCCGACGAGCGCCCCCTGATCGCCAGCGTCTACTGGAACCGGGTCAGCGGCGCGTGCAGCGCGGAGACCGGCGGCGCGTACTTACAGGCCGACCCCACCGTGCAGTACGCCGCGGGCCGGCCCGGGGAGTGGTGGTGGAAGCCGCCATCGGTGGAGGCCTACCAGGAAGTCCAGTCGCCCTACAACACCTACCTGCACCCCGGCTTGCCGCCCGCGCCGATCTGCAGCCCGGGCCTCTCGGCGATCGAGGCCGCATCCCAGTCAGCCGAGACCCTCTACTGTTTCTTCCTGGGCGTGGGCGATGGCTCGCACGTGTTCGCCACGACCCTGGCAGAACACGAGGCGAATATCGCGCGATACCAAAGATAACGAGTAATGAGTAACGAGTAACGAGTAACGAGTAACGAGTAACGAGTAACGAGTAACGAGTAATGAGTAATGAGTAATGAGTAAGGGTGGGGAGATGGGGGTGGGGCGAGCGATGCGGATTGCGGGTTGCGGGTTGCGGGTTGCGCTTTGCGCATTACTCATTACTTCTTACTCGTTACTCACTTCCGCTTGCGCCATGCCCGGGGACGCCGCGCTCGTCGTCAAAATCGGCCTGATCGCGCCGTTCGAGGGGTTGGGCCGGCCGCTGGGCTACGAGCTGCTGCCGGTGGTCCAGGCGGCGTTGGCCGAGGCGAATCAGGATGGCCAACTTGGGCGTTACCGGGTGGCGTTGGTGGCGCTGAATGATGATCTGGACCCGCAGGCCGCGGCGGCCCAGGCGCACGCGTTAGCGCAGGATCCTGACGTCCTGGCGGTGCTGGGGCCGTGGTCGAGCGACACGGTGGCTGCTGCCGCACCGATCCTGGCCCAGGCCGGCATCCCCATGCTGGCGGCTGCGCCCTTGGCCGTACCTCCGGAGGGCGTCCGCGGCCTTTGCCCGTCACCTGATCAGATCGGCGCCACCCTCGAGGGCGAGGCCGAACGCCTGGCGGCCGCCGGGGGCGTGACGCGGGTCTACGCTGGCGATGCCGCAGCGGCCGCCGGTGACCTGGTGCGCTGGCGCGCGGCGGGTTGGGACGGTGTGCTGGTGGGTGGCCCCGACCTGGCTCGTCCCTGGCTGATCGCGCGGGCGGGCGCGGCGGCTGAAGGCACTCGGGCGGCTGTTTGCTGGCCTGTGACGGGGACGATGGGAGCTGGTGAGCTTTCGCCCGCCGCGCGGCTGGCCGGGGTGGGCGCCGGCGCGCTCAGCGAGGCGCTGGCTGCCGACATCTCGGCGCACGGCCGACCCACACGCGCGGGCGTGAGCGTGGCCCTGGCGCAACGCCCGCTTCAGAGCGGCTTGACCTGGTATCGGGTCGAGGATGGGCGGTGGGTCGCGGAGAGGTGAAGATACCTTCAATGAGACGACAATCGGCTCGTTACGACCAGCAATTCAAATTCGGAATCGCTGAAGAGCTATGGCAGGATCGATCTCTGAATGAAGCCATCCTGCAGGAGGTATTATCAGATGGCAATGGAATCCACTTATACAGACACTCAGAAGATTACGGTATCGTTGCCCAAAGCATTGCTCACTCGCCTGGATGAGCGTATTCCCACATGCAGGCGAAGCCGTTTCATCATCGGGGCCATCGAAGAACACCTGGCCCTGGAGGAGCAACTGGCTGCCCTGGACGAAACAGCCGGCGCCTGGTCCGACAAGAACCACCCTGATATGCGGACAGCCGAAGACATCGACCGCTGGCTCGAAGAACTGCGCGGTTCGTGGGGACAACCAGGAGCCTCAGCCAATGGCTAGCTACTTGCTCGATTCAGGGCTTGTGATTCGACACCTGCGGGGCCGGAGATGGGTCGTTCGTTTATTGCGCGGTCTGGGAAAAATGGGTCGGCTGGCAATCTCCGCCGTGACACGCCTGGAAATCCATGCCGGCATGGCGGCCGACGAAGAGTACGCGACGCAGAAGTTGTTGTCCCGCTTCGTCACCTGCGATCCGGATCGAAATACGGCCGATCGCGCAGGCGATTACATTCGCGAAAGCCGTAGCAAGGGAGTCACTTTGAGCGTGCCAGATGCCATTATTGCAGCCACAGCCGTCTCTCACAACGTCACGTTGGTCACGCTGAACCAGGCACACTTCGAGGGGATCTCCGGCCTCCGCATCGAGCCTTTGCCCGAGGACGAATAGCTGGACGGGCTGCGCGTCGATGTGCGCACGTTGTGGCTGATGCTGGAACTGTTCGCCCTTCCTATCGGATGATCCGATGGATCACCGGTGGAGCCGCGACCGGCTCGTCGCTGAAACGGTAGGCGTTCGCCAGCCTGGCCAGCGCCGCATCCAGCGTTTTCTGCGTCCGAGCGTGCACCCACAGCAACGGCTCGCCGGCCTCGACCATCCCGCCGACCTTGCCGTTCTCGGCCAGCACCGCACCTACCGCATGGTCGATCGGTTCCCCCGTTTGCGCCCGGCCACCACCCAGGTCCACAACCGTGAAGCCGACTTCCCGCGCGTCCACTTGCCTGACGTAGCCGGATTGCGGCGCGGGGAGCGGCTCGATCAGCGGGGCGCGCGGTAACCGGGCCGGCTCATCCACGAACGTCACATCGCCGCCCTGGGCAGCTACGAATTCCCGGAATTTGGCCCAGGCGATCCCATCGGCCAGGGTCGCGGCGGCCCTGGCGCGCGCCGCCGCTGGATCCGTTGTCAGCCCGGCGATCAGCAGCATCTCGCCCGCCACATCCACGCAGTGCTCGCGGAAGTCCGCCGGCCCACGGTCATGCAGCGTCTCGACTGCCTCGATCACTTCCAACGCGTTGCCCACCGCGCGACCCAGCGGCTGGCTCATGTCGCCGATCAGTGCAGACATCTTGCGCCCCAGCCTCCGGCCGATCTGCACCATCAACTCTGCCAGCTTGACGCCCTCCGCCTCGGTCTGCATGAACGCGCCGTGCCCCACCTTGACGTCCAGCACGATCGCGTCGGCGCCGGACGCGATCTTCTTTGACATAATCGAGCTGGCAATCAGCGGCAGGGCGGGCACCGTGCCGGTGACGTCGCGCAGCGCGTAGAGCTTGCCGTCGGCGGGCGCCAGCTCGTGGGTCTGGCCTGCCACCACCAGTCCGACCGCGCGCAATTGGCGTTTGAACTGGTCGATGGTCAGGTCGGCCTGGAAGCCGGGGATCGACTCCAGCTTGTCGAGCGTACCGCCGGAGAAGGAGAGCGCGCGGCCGGACATTTTGCCCACCGGCACGTTGAGGCTGGCGACGATCGGCCCGACGACCAGCGTGGTCTTGTCGCCCACGCCGCCGGACGAGTGTTTGTCCACGATGAACGGATGGACGTCGTGAAGATCCAGCGTCTCGCCGGTGAAAGCCATCGCCTTGATCAGGTGGGTCGTCTCGGCCGGGGTCATGCTCTGGAAGTAGACCGCCATGCACCAGGCCGCGGCCTGGTAATCGGGCACGTCGCCGGCGACGTAACCCTGGATGAAGAACTCGATTTCCTCACGGGACAGCTCGCCGCCATCCCGTTTCTTGGTGATGATGTCTACGATGCGCATGGTTGCCTCGTGAAGAAGGATACGTGAGATGTGATGTGTAAAACATGGAGTTATTTTTGAACGCTTACTAACTGCCGTTTCAACGAGGCACCAGTATACCACACATGCGAGGACAGGATAAAACGGGCGGTCGTGCGGCGCGAGTAAGTGGGTGTCTGGAATACGAAGCCGCGGAGGGGCTTCCATTTCCGTAGCCGGATGGGTTCATCCTCCGGCGGGGTGGCGTGAACCATGCGGAGGTCGTCCGACCGTGAACGGATCGGGCTACAATATGGAAGGCCCTGCGGGCCTGGGATGAGCGACTCGG
>PHCA01000130.1:9679-10607 GCA_002842085.1 Chloroflexi bacterium HGW-Chloroflexi-1 | reverse complement strand
TCTGCCCCCGGCAGACCGGCGCGATCACCGAGGTGTGTCAGCTCTTGCCCTTACCCCTGTTTCCTGCTATACTGGATGCAGTGAGGTACCCATGCCGGAGTCCAAACAAGAAATTGGTCTCTACATAGACCATGCCCGGAAGATGTTGGAGGTAGCCGCTCACAACATCGCCGATGGCTTCTACGGCTCTGCCATCAACCGCGCCTACTATGCCATCTTCTACGCTGCCAATGCACTGCTGGTGACGCGGGGAGTGGCGCGTGGCAAACATAGCGGGGTGATCGCAGCGTTTAGAGAGCAATTCGTCAAGCCAGGCCTCATCGAAGCCGAGTACAGCCGGGTTTATGGGCGGGTGATGGACAACCGACATGTGAGCGACTACGAAATCGAGCTAGGCGTAGAAGCCGAAGTAGCAGGGGCGGATTTGCGCGATGCACGCCGTTTTGTTGAGCGGGCCGAAAGTCTTCTGCGCGATGAGGGCTGGCTATGAACGAACGATCCATCTTCCACTTGACTGCCCAAGAGCATCAGGCTGCCACAGATTTCGTGCAACGGCTGCATGAGCGCTTTCCAGGCGAAATCCTCGATGTAACGCTTTTCGGCTCGAAAGCGCGCGGTGACAGCGGCCCTTGGTCGGACGTGGACATCCTCGTTACAGTTACGGAAGAGAGCTGGCCGAGGCGAGCGGAGATCAGCATGCTCGCGGCTGATGTCTCGTTGGCATACGATGTTCTGCTGGCTCCCCGTGTCATCGGGCGGGAACGGTGGGAGCGCATGAAGCAAAACCAGTTCAGCCTCTATCGGAACATCGTGGCCGAGGGCATTTCGCTGGCGCCTGTGTTATCATGACTGCTCAGCCCCAGCGGGGCTTCCATTTCCGTAGCCGGATGGGTTCACCCTCCGGCGGGGTGGCGTGAACCATGCGGAG
>PHCA01000130.1:0-9596 GCA_002842085.1 Chloroflexi bacterium HGW-Chloroflexi-1 | reverse complement strand
GGGGTGGCCTCCCACCAGCGCCATCAACCCCAACAGATAACTCCCCACCCCAAACCCGCTGATCTGCCCCCGGCAGACCGGCGCGATCACCGAGGTGTGCCGGAACGGTTCGCGCGCATAGACGTTGCTCATGTGGACCTCGACCGCCGGCAGCCCCACCGCGGCGAGGGCGTCGCGCAGCGCGTAGGAGTAGTGCGTGAACGCGCCGGGGTTGATCAGGATGCCGGCGGCCCAGTCGCGGGCCCCGTGGATGGCGTCGATCAGGACGCCTTCGTGGTTGGATTGTACGATGCGCAGCGTCGCGCCGTGCTCGGCCGCGACGGCTTCCAGCATCGCATCGATCTCGGCCAGCGTCGTCGTGCCATAAACGCCCGGCTCCCGCATGCCGAGCAGGTTGAGGTTGGGGCCGTGCAGGACGAGGATGTTGGGCATGGGATGGGGCTTCTTGGGTGTGGTGGTCCGTATAGCGCAAGAGGCGTTGTCGTGCATCAAGGGCCTGGGGGATGCCATCCCCATGCGATCCAAACCTGGCGCGCCCGAACAACGAAAGGATTGTTCATGAGCAAGGTCGCCACGGTTGCTCGACCTGTTGGTGTCAGGCCGACAACGGTTGCGCCACCCTGCTGCCAGGTGAAGTGCTCCGGCCAGCGCTGACGACGCGGATTGAACAGCGGAACATCCTCACCGGTTTTGGGGTCGGCTGCACGAGTACGCATCCCTTTGTGGCGATTGCAGCGCGGACACGCCAGCCAGAGATTGTCTTCTTCGGAACTCCCGCCGGCAGCTCTGGGAACGATGTGTTCAATCTCCAACGGCATGCCGATGACTATCTCCTGGGTCTGACAATAACCACAGCGGTGCCTCGCCGCGTTGGCTATCCGTTGGCGCACCGCCGGTGAGATTTCGCCGGTATTCATGATCCCCGCAGGACGGTGAGATTTGACAGGTCGTAGCCACGGGTTTTGAGCACCAGGGCCGCTTGAGCCCGGCGCATCAGCATGCGATCGTAGGCATCGACGAGTTCTTGTTGGCGCGCTCTTTCCACATCGGTCAACGTGCGTTGTTGGGCCTCGCGACTTAGGCGAGCAAGCTCGTGCTGTTGGAGCTGGCTCAACGTGCTACGGGCCAGGACCCAGAGCAAATCATCGGGGAAACTCGCATAGGAGGCGAGTTCCGCCTCAACGTCTTGTGGCAGCGGCGGCGAACCAGGTAGCTCCTGCAATACCAGATCACGTACCAGGTCTGGCAAGCCGCGGTGCTGTTGATCGGCCACGCACTGCAATTGCTCAAATGCTACAACGGGTAGATTCACGGTCAAGGCAACTTCGTTCATCGCCAACACCCTCCCATTTATGTGTTCCTTTCGGTCGCACTTGACAGTATACAACAGCGCTGTGCTATGCGCAACTTCTCGGATCAGTGCGTTCCTTGCTTTGAATACTCTCGAAAGCCGCTTTGATCGCCGCTTCCGGCACATCCTCGACCAGGGCCACTTCTCCGACCCGCACCGGCAGCACGAAGCGCAGGCGCCGGCCGCGACGTTTTTTGTCGGTGGCCATGGCCGTGAGCGCGGCCGACGGATCGAACGCGTGGCTGGTGGGCAGGCCCAGCCGTCCGGCCACGCTGCGGACGCGCACGGGCAGGGTCCGGTCGCAGTGGCCCAACACCGCGCTCATCTCGGCGGCCGCGACCGTGCCCAGCGCGACCGCGTCCCCGTGGCGCAAGGTGAAGTCCGACAGCAGCTCCAGCGCGTGACCGAAGGTGTGGCCCAGGTTGAGCCACGCCCGGTCTCCCGCCTCGAACGGGTCCCGCTCGACGATGCGCGCCTTGACCCGCACCGCGTCCGCGATCATGCCTACCAGCGAGACCGGCCCGTTCCCGGCCAACTGCTCGAACAGCGCGGGATCGCCGATGATGGCGGCCTTGAGGATCTCGGCCAGCCCGGCGCGAAACTCGGCGCCCGGCAGCGTCTTCAATGTCGCCGGGTCGATCAGCACGACGGCCGGTTGTTTGAACGCGCCGACCAGGTTCTTGCCTGCGGGCAGGTCCACGGCCACCTTGCCCCCCCCGCTGGCATCCACCATCGCCAGCAGGCTGGTGGGGCTCTGGACGAACGGTACGCCGCGCAGCCAGGTCGCGGCCACGAACCCCGCCATGTCGCCGATCACCCCGCCGCCCAGCGCGATCACCGGCTCGCCGCGGGCCAGTCTGGCCTCCGCGAACTGAGTGTAGAGGTGACCGACCGTCACCAGGGTCTTGTACGCTTCGCCGTCCGGCGCCTCAAAGATCACCGGCTCGAAACCGGCCGCCGCCAGCGCTCCGGCCAGCGTCTTCGCGTAGTGTGCGCCCACCGTCGGGTTCGTCACCACCGCACAACGCCCCGGCCGCAGCCCCGCGGCCACCAGCCGCTGACCGGCCTGGGCGAGTAGGCCGTCCGCGATGAGAACATCGTAACTGCCGATTTCGGATTGCGGACTGCGGATTGCGGACCGGCTGTCACTATGCGGATAATCCGAAATCCGCAATCCGAAATCAACAATCAACCTGTGTCCCCCTTCCGGCAACCTCGCGGCGATACCCATCACCCGTTCCGCGATGGCCGCGATCGAGAGCTTGCTGGTGTCCAGGTGGTGGGGCAGGGGTTTGTAGGCGTCGGCGCGTTGGGCCAGCAGGTCGGCGATGCGCTGGCCGCGGTCCGGTCCGCTCAGCAGCGGCCGGCCGTTGCCCCCGGCCAGCCGGGCCACGATGACCTCGGCCGCGGCCTCCAGGCAGATGATCACGCCACCGGCCGACAGCGCTTCCCGGTTGGCCGGGTCGATCACCGCGCCGCCGCCGGTCGCGATCACCAGCCCGGCCGGCTCGCGCAGCTCCTGGCAGACTGCCGATTCCAGGTCGCGGAACGCCGGCTCACCGTCCTGTGCGAAGATGTCGGGGATCGACTTGCCGGCCCGCTCGACGATCAGGTCGTCCAGATCGACGAAACGCCGGCCCAGCCGCGCGGCCACCTCTTTGCCCACGGTGGTCTTGCCGGTACCCATGAAGCCGGTGAGGATGATGTTGGGGGCTGGAAGCTGGAAGCTGGAAACTGGAAGCTGCTTATCGGTCATTCGTCATTCGTCCTTCGTCGTTCGTCTCGTACCCAAACCGCCATGCCGCATTGTCCATCGGCAGCTCGTCTACGCGGCCGCGCGGCAGCGCGGCGAAGCGCGGCAACTGCTCGGCCAGCGAGTCACCGCCCAGTTTGCGTAGCAGCTCGTCGGCCAGGACCCATGATACCATAGCTTCGCCAACGACCACAGCGCGCGGGACCGCGCAGAAGTCGGAGCGTTCGTATTGGGTGGTCGCGGGCTGGCCGGTGGCCAGATCGACCGAGCGGAGCGGGGTGAGCGTGGTGGCGATCGGCTTCATGGCCGCGCGCAGGACGATCGGCTCGCCGGTTGTGATGCCGCCCTCCAGCCCGCCGGCGCGGTTGGTGGTCCGACCTGACCCCTCGGGAGGCTCGCCCCCCTCCCCATGTAGGGGAGGGGCTGGGGGAGGGGTGATCTCGTCGTGCACCTGCGTCCCCGGCAACCGGGCGTTGGCGAAGGCCGGGCCGATCTCGACCCCTTTGATCGCCTGGATCGAGCCCAACGCGGCCATCAGCCGGCCGCTCAGCCGGCGGTCGAAGTGCACGTGGCTGCCCAGCCCCGGCGGCACGCTCAGCGCGACCACCTCGAACACACCGCCGACCGTGTCCCGCGCCTGCATGATCTCCTGGATGTGCTCGCGCATGGCCTGGGCGGCGGACTCGTCCGGGCAACGCACGTCGTTCGTCTCGGCCAGGGCGAACCGTTCGGCATAGGGCAGATCGTCGGGCAGGGCGGCCGTGATCTGGCCGATGGCGGTGACATAGCCGCCTACGACGATGCCGAACTGGGCCAGGTAGGCCTTGCAGAGCGCGCCCACGGCCACACGGGCCGCGGTTTCGCGGGCGCTGGCGCGCTCCAACGCAAGCCGCAGATCGTGGTAACCGTACTTGAGGCTGGCGGTCAGGTCCGCGTGGCCGGGCCGCGGCACGGTCATCGGCGGGATCGCCCGGTCGGCCCAGGCCGCGTAGTCCCGGTTGGCGATCTCGAACGCGATGGGCGCGCCGGTGGTGTGCCCGGCCATGACCCCCGCGGTGATGCGCGCCGCGTCCCGTTCGATTTTCATCCGGCCGCCCGAGCCGGCCGATTTCTGGCGGCGCGCCAGCTCGCGGTTGATCTCGGCCGCGTCCACCGGCACCCCCGCGATCATCCCTTCCAGGATGGCGGTCAGCTTGGGGCCGTGGCTCTCGCCGGCGGTGAGAAAGCGTAGATTGTTCATGAGGCACTCTTGGAAGACAAAGTTGTGTCCGGGTATGGGAGCGCAGGTATTCAGGTATTAGGGATTGGGTATTGGTCGACAATACCCAATACCCAATACCCAATACCCAATACCCAATACCCAATACCCATCACCAGTCACGGTCCATCCATCACGGCCGCAAACATGACATCCACGGGCGCGGCGCGTCCCGTCCACAATTCGAACGACCGCGCACCCTGGTGGACTAACATGCCCAGGCCGGCGATGGCCTGCGCGCCGCCAGCCGCGGCCAGTTTCAGCAACGGCGTCTCCACGTTGTAGATCAGATCGTAGACGACCTGATCGGCGCGGAAGGGGACCGTCGGATCCCACGGCAGTGGATCCGCGTCACCGTGCAGCCCCAGGCTGGTGGCATCGACGATCAGATCAGCGGCCTCCGCAAGTTCGGGCAGCCCGTCCGGGAACGGATGCGCGGTGATCGCCGCATCCGGCAGCGCCCGCCGGATGGTTTGACATAACTCGTTTGCTCTGGACAACGTGCGGTTGCAGACCGCCACCGTCGCGCCGGCTTCCGTCAGGGCGTACGCCACCGCCCGCGCCGCGCCCCCCGCGCCGAGCAGGATGACACGGTGACATGGTGACAAGGTGACAGGGTGACACGGTGACACGGTGACACGGTGACATAGTGACGTTTGCTGACTCATTGATTCGCTGACTCGCTGATTCGCCGATTCGCCGACTCGCTGATTCGCCGATTCGCTGACTCGCTGATTCGCCGATTCGCTGACTCGCTGATTCGCCGATTCGCTGACTCGCTGACTCGCTGATTCGCCGATTCGCTGATTCGCCGATTCGTTGACTCGTTCGCTGACTCGCTGATTCGCCGATTCGCTGACTCGCTGATTCGCCGATTCGCTGACTCGCTGATTCGCCGATTCGCTGACTCGCTGATTCGCCGATTCCATCCGCTGCCCGATCTCCACCCCATGCCCGCGCAAATCCGCCATGAACCCGTAGCCGTCGGTGTTGTCGCCCAGCAGCGAGCCGTCCGGCCGTACGACGACGGTGTTGACCGCGGCCACGGCCCGCGCGATGGGGGTCAGGTCGTCCATGAGGGGCAGGACGGCCGACTTGTGCGGCACAGTCACGTTGGCGCCCGCGAACCCCAGCGCGACCAGCCCGCGCACCGCGTCCCCGATCCGGTCCGGCGGAACCGGCAGCGGCACATAGACGTAGTTCAGCCCCAGCGCGGCGAACGCGGCGTTGTGCATCGCCGGACTAAGGCTGTGCGCCACCGGCCAGCCGATTACGCCGACCAGCCGCGTTTGACCGTGGATTGCAGATTGTGGATTGTGGATTGCAGATTGCAGATTGCGGACCCTGACCCCTGACCCCTGACCCCTGACCCCTTGTCACCGTGTCACTCGCCGCGTCACTCCCACATCACGTCCGCCCCCAGCGCCTGCATCATCTCCGCGAAGCCGGGGAACGAGTCGTCGATGACCAGCGCGTCCCGGACGGTCGTCTGGCCCTGGGCGACCAGCCCCGCGACCGCCAACGCCATCGCCAGTCGATGATCGCGGTGGCTGTCCACGATCGTGCCGGTCAGGCGGGTGGGGCCGTGAATCACCAGCCCGTCCGGCCGTTCTTCGATCTGTGCGCCCATCCTGGTGAGCTCCGCGGCCACCGCGGCGATCCGGTCCGACTCTTTGACGCGCAGCTCGCCCGCGTCCCGGATCGTGGTCACGCCTTCCGCCTGGGTCGCGGCCACCGCGAAGATCGGGAACTCGTCGATGGCGCGCACGATCACATTGCCGCCCACGGAGACCCCGCGCAGCGCGCTGTGGCGCACGGCGATGTCGGCGACCGGTTCGTCCAACGCACTGGGCTGACGTACGTCGAGCGGGCATCCCATCTCCGCCAGCAGGTCCAGCAGCCCGGTGCGCGTCGGGTTGACGCCCACCTGGCGCAGGCCGACCTCGGAACCGGGGACGATGGCGCCCGCGACGAGCGGGAAGGCCGCGGAAGAGATGTCGGCCGGCACGTCGATGACCGCGCGGCCGTCGGCGTCGAGCGGGACACGCAGGCGCTGCCCGCCGGCTAGGCGGATGGTGGGGCCGTCGACCTGCACTGGCACGCCGAAGGCGCGCAACATCCGCTCGGTGTGATCACGCGCCGGGCCGGGCTCGTGCACGATCGTCTCGCCGTCGGCGAACAGACCCGCCAGCAGGATCGCCGACTTGACCTGCGCGCTGGCGACCGGCAGCGGATAGTCGATGCCGTGCAGCCCGCCCCCCTGAATCGTCAGCGGGGCCAGGCGGCCGCCGTCGCGGCCCAGGATGGTTGCGCCCATCCGGCGAAGCGGTTCGGCGATGCGCGCCATCGGCCGGCGGCGCAGCGCGTCGTTGCCGGTCATGACGCTGGTGAAGGGCTGGCCCGCCAGAATCCCCGCGAGCAGGCGCATCGTGGTGCCCGAGCCGCCACAGTCTAACACATCGGTCGGTTCGCGCAAACCGGCCATACCGACGCCGTGGATCAGCAACTCCTGGCTGGGGCCGGTCTCCTGACCGTGCCCCCCCGCTCGGTCGGAGACTGGCTCGATCAAATCTACAGAGACGCTCAGGCCGCGCACGCAGCGCAGGGTGGCCTGGCAATCCTCCGCGGGCAGCCAGCCGCGGACGAGGGTGTCGCCCTCGGCCAGCGCGGCCAGCAGCAGCGCCCGGTGGCTGATCGATTTGTCCCCTGGCACGGTGACGCTGCCGCGCAACGGCCCGGCCGGGCGAATGATGAGGTTTGGCATGAAAGCTCCTTGCGAATGGCAGTTGGCAGATGGCAGATAGCGGATGGCAGATAGCCGATGGCAGATGGCGGATAGCCGATGGCAGATGGCCGATAGCCGATGGCAGATAGCAGATGGCCGATAGCGATCACGGCGAATCGAAAATCCCAAATCGAAAATCCCAAATCGAAAATCGAAAATCCCCCCTTGCCCCTTGCCCCCTGACCCCTGACCCCTGACCCCTGTCTCCTGACCCCTGAACTTACTCGATTGTCTTTCCCACTTGCACCCGTTTCGCGCGCGCGGCGGTGAGCTGGGCGCGCAGTGCGGGTTCATCCTCGGCGGCCAGCGCGCTGCGTAGCCCGTCCAGTTGCGCAGCGAACGCCTCGATCCAGGTCAGGACCGCTTCCCGATTGGTCAGCAGGGTGTCCAACATCATGTCCACGTCACTGCCGGCCACCCGGGATGTGTCCCGGAAACCCGACGAGGCCAGCGACCAGGCCAGGGGGTTGCCCGCCACCCCCACCGCGTTCACCAGTGCGACCGCCACCGTGTAGGGCAGGTGGCTGATGGCCGCGACGGTCCGGTCGTGTTCGCCGGGGGTGAGGACCACCGGATGGGCGCCGGTCGCGCGGGCCAGGCTGTCCGCCAGGCGCAGGGCGTCCGGTCCGGTGCGCGGCAGCGGGCAGAGCACGAACGGCCGGCGTTGGAAAAGGGACGCATCCGCGGCCGCAAAACCGGCGACCTCCTTGCCGCACATCGGATGGCCGCCCACCGGTTCCAGGTGGGCCGGCAGCTCTGCCAGGGCCGCGCAGATCTGCGTCTTGCTGCTGCCCAGGTCCAGGATCAGCGCGCCGGCCGCCGCGTGCCGGCCGACTTGGGGCAGCAACTGCAAGATGGTCCGTACCGGCGTGGCCAGCACCACCACGGCCGCCGCGGCGACCCCCTCGGCCAGATCGGACGTGCCGGCATCGATGGCCCCGCCGTCGCGCGCGGCGGCCAGGGTCGTCCTGCTCCGGCTCACACCGACGATGTGCGGAGCCCAGCCGGCCTGCTTGAGCGCCAGCGCCAGCGATCCGCCCATGAGGCCGAGGCCGACGATACAGATGGTAGAGCGGTTTGGCTGCATGGTTTCCTTGCTCGCGGGTATTGGGTATTCGGTATTTGGTATTCGGTCATGGATCCCTTTCCGCCATTCTGTTAGCGAGTCCCAGTACCCAATACCCAATATCTAATACCCAATACCCAACATCTAGTCCCTTGTCACAACGTCCGCCCCACCGCCGGTGCGATCTGGCGCAGGCTGGCCATCAGCTCCGCGAACCGCTCCGGTTTCAACGACTGCGCGCCGTCGGACATCGCCCGCTCTGGGTGCGGGTGGACCTCGATCATGAGACCGTCGGCGCCGGCCGCGATGCAGGCCCGGGCGGTCGGCGCCACCAGCTCCCACTTGCCGGTGCCATGGCTCGGGTCGCCGAACACGGGCAGATGCGACCACTGCTTGAGCAGCGGGATGGCGTTGATGTCCAGCGTGTTGCGGGTGGCCGGCTCGAAGGTGCGGATGCCGCGCTCGCACAGCATCACGTTGCGGTTGCCGCCGCTCAGGACGTAGTCGGCCGACATCAGCCACTCTTGCACCGTGCTCATCATGCCCCGTTTCAGAAAGACCGGGGTTTGGGTCCGGCCGACCGCCAGCAGCAGCGGATAGTTCTGCATGTTGCGCGCGCCGATTTGGAAGATGTCGGTGTACTTGGCGACGGTCGGTACCCCTTCGGACGACATCACCTCGGTGATGATCGGCAGCCCGGTGACGTCGCGCGCCTCGGCCAGCAGCTCCAACCCATCCTCGCCCAGGCCCTGGAACGAATACGGCGAGCTGCGCGGCTTGAAGGCGCCGCCGCGCAGGATCGTCGCGCCGGCCTCCTTCACCGCCTGGGCGGTCTCCAGGATCTGGCTGCGGCTCTCCACCGCGCATGGGCCGGCCATGATGGTCAGTTGCGGGCCGCCGATCAGGACGCCGCGTACGCTGATCACGGTGTCCTCCGGGTGGAAGTCGCGGCTGGCCAGTTTGAACGGCTGGAGGATGCGCACCACGTTTTCGACCCCGGACAGCAGCTCGAAATTGTGGTTCTCCAACGGCCGGCCGTCCCCCACCACGCCGATGATGGTCCGCTCGGTGCCTTGCGAGAGATGCACGTGATAGCCGTGCGTTTCCACCAGGCTGACCACGGTGTCGATCTCGCCAGGCGTGGCGTGGTGTTTCATGATGATGATCATAAGCGCCTCCGTGTTGCGGATGGCAAATAGCAGATAGCAAATAGCAGATGGCAAATAGCAGATAGCAGATAGCAGATAGCAAATAGCAGATGGCAAATAGCAGATGGCAAATAGCAGATATACTGGTCGGAAATCAAACGAGTGCATTCGAAGCCAGAACCGCAAGCTGTCATTGCGAGCGTTTTTTGCGAAGCAATCTCGATTGCCGCAATCT
>PHCA01000129.1 GCA_002842085.1 Chloroflexi bacterium HGW-Chloroflexi-1 | reverse complement strand
CGACCACTACCCTATATTGATTCTTGGCGCCCTTTGCGCCTTTGCGTGAGGCTTTTCCAAGTCCAGCAGGTCATTGACCACTACCCTATATTGATTCTTGGCGCCCTTTGCGCCTTTGCGTGAGGCTTTTCCAAGTCCAGCAGATCATTGACCACTACAGAAGGGCGCAGATTTTGTCAAATTGCCCAGGCCAGGTAACGCGGTCCGCGTTTGGTACGGTTGATACGGGTGTATTTCATTTCTGGGGCACGGGGATTTGGGCTCATTGCCCGCGCGTCTACGCCCAATACACGTACACCATCGGGCTGTTCGGCCCGCCGGCCGCGCTCCACTCGTAGATCCACCACGCGTCGTACGGGCTGAGGTTGACACAGCCGTGGCTGCGCGGCCGGCCGAACGCGTCGTGCCAGTAGGCGGTGTGCAGGGAGTAGCCGCTGTAGAAGTAGCAGGTCCAGGTGACGTCTTCCAGGTAGTAGTAGCTGCCGTAGGCCGGGTTCCCGCCGGCCATCTTGCCGGTGGGCAGCCGAAGCCAGGTGCGGAAGATGCCCTGGACTGTGGGCGTGCCCGACAGGCCGCTGGCGACCAGCATCGTGTAGACCGGCCGATCTCCCTCGTAGGCGACGGCGGTTTGCTCCTGCAGGCAGACACCCACCCAGCGCGCCTCCGGGCCGATGTTCGATGGCCGCGGCCTGGCCCGGGCGACCCCGACCCACCCCCCTTCGACCCAGCGATCTTGCCCGATCCGATGCCACTTGCTGCCCCAAACCACCTGGGTTTCCAGGATGGAGAGCGCCTGGTTGTGCTTGACCTGATCGATCGGTGGGTTGTCGTCTGACACGCCGGGGCGGGCGCGCACGTTCAGCGCGGAGGTGACCACCCAGCCGACCGGCAGGCTGATCCGGTCCGCCGCCTGAGCGGCCGCTGCAGTGGCCGCCGCCACATTGCGGACGGCACGGGCAGCTTCCTCGACCAGGCGGATCCAGTCGCCGTGGGCCCAGCGCGCGTCACCGATGCGATACCAGGTTGCGCCGCCGTAGGTCGTCTCCTCGTAGATGGTCACCGCGTCGCCGGCGCGCAATTGGGCGACCGGTGGGTTGTCGGCCCGCACGCCGGGCTGGCCGCGCACGTTGAGCACCGTGGCTGTGACGACGCCGTGGCGGACGTCGGCCGGGGGTGGGGGCGCCGGGGGCGGGGTCGGTGCGGGGGTGGGGGCGCCGGTCAGCCGCACGTAGCCGCTGTGCACCCAACGCGCGTCGCCGATGCGATACCAGGTGGCGCCCGCGACGATCTGCTCTTCGTAGATCGTGATCTCGTCGCCGGCGTGGATCTGGGCGATGGGCGGGTTGTCGGCGCTTACGCCGGGACGGGCGCGCACGTTCAACGCGCTCGCGGTGACGACACCGGTGCGCGAGCCGGGCGGGGGCGGGGGCGGCGGGGGTGGTGGGGGAGCTGGCTCGCCCAGGGTGACGCCGCGCAGCTCGGAAGGGGTCATCAGGTTCACCGCGCTGGCCGCAATCCAGTCGCCCGACCCGGTCTGATACCAGAGCGCATCGCCCACCAACGTCTCCGCGCGAATCGATAGACAGGCGCCGGCCCCCACGACGCGCGAAACCTGGCTGCCTCCGGGAGTGGTGTAGGTGCGGGACCAACCCCAGGCCGGCCGGGCGTAGCGATAGGGCAGCCAGGGCCGGGAGCCGGCCGCGGCCGCCATGAGGGTCGCGGCCGCGGTGGCGATTTGCGGTTGAGCCTGGCCTTCCGGCGGGACTTCGATCGGTGGCGCGATCTCCAGCGGAGTCTCCGCCAGCGTGGCCAGCCAGAAGCCATCAGCGTCCAGCAGGTCCAGGGCGACCACGTAGGCGCCCGGTTTGGGATAAGCCAGCGCCCACTCGGCGGCCTGCTCCGGGCCGGTCGCGCCGGGCAGCAGGTGCACCTGACCCGCGCCGCCGTCCAGGCGGATCTGTTGTCCGGGCATCAGCCCGGAGATCCGGACTTTGGCGACCCGTTCGAGCGGCCGGTCGGTCGAGATCTGTTTCACACCGAACAGGGGCAATTCCGGCAAAGCGACCGGGGCCGCCGCTGCGGCACGGGCGCGGTCCAGGGTTGCCTCAACGGTGGTCTCGCCCCAGTGCAACCGCGCGTCGAACGGCCCGGCGCCGGCGTGGGGCCGGGTCGCCAGGAGCATCTGCCGGTCGGCGCGCCAGGTCGCAGGGGTCGGCCCGCACACCACGCCCAGGTTTACCGTGTCGCCGGCGCCGGTTTCCAGGAGGGCCGGCGCGCATAGCGGCAGGTTGCGGTCGTCGGGCGCGGCGAAGGCCAACATCAGGTTCACGCTTTGGGGTTCTGCCCCCTCGGCGATCGACAAGCGGATAGTTGTAGTCATTGTGGTCACCTTTCTAAAGCCTTGCGAAGGTTCGCAACCTTCGCAAGGCTGCGGCTGCGCTTATTGTAATCGAAAGCATATTCGCGGGGTATGCGCGGCGTCATGTGCGATGCAGTGCCCTGTGGATCATTCGCCCACGCGTTCGAGCGCAGCCTCTGCCATTTGCTTCAGCGCCTCATTCTCGCCGGCCAACGCCAACACCCGCTGATAGTCGGCTCGCGCTGGCTCCTTTTCGCCGCGATCCTCGTGGACGCCGCCTCGGACCATGTACGCCAGCGCGCTGCCGGGGTTGCGCTTGAGGGTCTCCTCCGCGGCGCGCAGGGCGTCGTCCGGCCGGTTGAGCGCGGCGTAGTTGAGCATCGACGACTCCCAGTAGCTGGCGTTGTCTGGCGCGTACCGGACGGCCAGCTCGTAGGCCGCGGCGGCCGCTTCGTACTGGCCCAGCCGCTGGAGCAGCCGGCCGTGCGCCGCGTGGGCGAGCGCATCTGCGGGCCGGGCTTCGGCGGCTTTGCCGCAGGCCGCGGCCGCGTCCTCGAAGCGGCCGGCCTCCTCGTACAGGAAGCCCAGGGACATCCAGGAAAAATAGTCCGGCGCCAACTTGACCACCCGTTCGTAAGCGGTGATCGCTTCGGCGGTCCGCCCGAGCCTGTCCAGGCTATCGCCCCAGCCCATCAGCGCCAGCGCATCGTCCGGAGCCAGCGCGCTGGCCTGGCGATACGTGGTCTCGGCCCCCGCGTAGTCCTCCAGGCGGTAAAGCGAAGCTGCCAGGCCGTACTGAAGCTCTGCGTTCTGGGGATCGGCCGTGACGCCAGCACGATACGCGGCCGCGGCCGCGGTGAAATCCTCTCGCACGAAGGCAGCCGTCGCCAGCCATTGCCAGGCGAGGACCTGCTGGGGGTCGAGCTGCACCAGCCGCCGGAAGGCCGTTTCCGCGTCAGCGGTGCGGCCCAGGGTGTCGTACTGGCTGGCCAAGAGGAAGAGCGCCTCGTGGTCGCAAGGCGCGGCTTTTACGGCCGCTTCGTACGCGGCCAGCGCGTCCTCCGGCCATCCGGCTTCCTCGTAGGCCCCGCCCAGCACCGTGAGCAACAGGCTGTCGTACGGATCCAGCCCGCGCGCGGTTTCGTACTCAGCGATGGCCTGGTCGAGTTGGGCGTTCGGCGTCTGGGCGTCCACCTTGCCCTGCCAGTAATAGGCGTTGCCCAGGTGCCGGTGGTAGGTGGCGTTATCGGGCTTCGATCCCACGGCCTCCACCAACGCGGCAATCGCCCGATCATACTGGTTCGCATCGAGATAGGCGTAGCCCAGCTTGTCCTGTGCCTCGGCCAGGGCCTGGGGCGTGGTCGCCTTGCCCTTCTCGCGCCGGTTCTGGGCGACTTCCTGACGCAGCTCCAGAGCCCGTTCATAGGCCTGTTTGGCCTCAGCGGCCTTGCTCTGCTTTTCCAGGGCGTTCGCCAGCCCCTCCTGCGCGTCGGCGTGCGTGGAATCCCGTTGCAGCGCCTGGCGATAGGCGGCCTCGGCTTCCGGCCACTCCTCCCGCACCGAGCGGATCTGGCCCAGCAACCAGAAGGCGTCGGCGTTTTCGGGTCGCAACGCGCGCACCTGTTCCGCCTCTGCCAGCGCCGCGTCCAGGGTCAGTGTCGGGGTGCAGTAATCGGTGTAGATCAGGGCCAGGTTCCAGTGGGCCTGCCAGAAGTCGGGCCGGAGCGCGATCGACTCCTGCAAGTCGGCGACGATGCCGTCCATCGGCCGGTCCGGGGGCTGATAGCTGAAAAAGCGGGCGGTGGCCCGGTAGAAGTGCGGGACATCCAGCCCCAGCAGCGCTGACGATGGGGGCGCGCCGGTCAGGGCCTGAGTGAAGAGATGATCGGCGGCCGCGTAGTTGCCGTCCGCATACTGGACCAGCCCCAGGGCCACCGCGACGATGTAGGCCATTTCCTGCGGGCCGGAGCGGACGTAGAGGTCGAAGTCGGTCAGGTCCTGCGGGGGCGCGGCCAGGCTCGGTGCGAACTTCTGGGCGGCGCGCAGCAGCTCGAAATGTGGGCTGACCCCCACGTCGTCGTACCAGCCCCAGAGGACAACGGTCGCCTTGTGCGCCTCCCCTCCCTTGCGCGCCTCCTCCGAGCTGGCGTAGGACTCGAACACGCGCTGCACCTCGACCCGGTCGCCCAGCTCCAGCCGCGTGACTTGATCCTTGACCCGCTCGTAGATGCGCCGGCCCCAATCGACCCCTTTGGTGGCCGCCTGGCCGTCGAAGTCCGCGACCACGACGATCACCGCTTTGGGTGGCCGCGTGGCCTGGTAGTAGCTCCAACCGCCCCAGCCCGCGCCGACGATCACGATCATGGCCAGCGCGCCGGCTGCGCGCAGTCGCTGCTCCCGTTCGGTTGCCGTCACCAGGAAGTAGATCGAGGCGGCCGCGCCGGCCACGAAAAGCGCCGGGATCAGGTAGGGCAGCCAGGCGAGGGTCGATGTCACGGCCCGGTTGGCCAGGTCCAGCGTGCTGAAAAGCAGTTGCAGCAGCGCAAAAAGCGTGCCGAGAAAGGCGAAAAGCTGGGCCAGCCGGCCGCGGCCGGCTTTGCGGCCATCGGCGCGGCCATCGGCGCGGCCATCGGCGCGGCCGAACCAGCCCGCGATGGCATCGAAGAAGTTCCGTTGTGGTTGCTTGTCGTCGGCCATAGGACACTCCTCACTAACACCGCTGCGAAGGACGCCGATATTGTACCATAACGCGCCGCAATACGCATCGCGGGCGGCGTGTGCTATAATATGGCGAGGTGCGAATCGGCGCAGGCCGTTGAGCCAAAGTACTTGTAAAGAAACAACTTCGTACTTTGCTCGGGCCGGTCTCCCGACCGAGCCCGCTTGTGCCCAGACTTGTCTCTTGACGCTTACTGAGAGGTGAGATCGTGAACTCAAACTTGAAACGCGTTGGCCGTGCGCTTGGCCGAACGGCAACGTCCACCGCAGCGTGGGGCGGCGAACGGGTCGAGGATGCCGCGATGTGGGCGGTGAACCTGTTGCGCGATCTGCCGGCCCGGCTGGCGCGGGTGGCGGTGACCGTTTGGGCCGCGCTGTGGGGCCTGGTGACGTGGCTGCCGCACGGCGGGCGAGCCTGGCGGGCGGGCGGGGCGACCGATTTCAGGCGTTGGGCCAGGGCCAGCCTGCGCCGCGGCGGCGGGCGACTGTTCTCGCTGGTGATGCAACTGCTGGATCTGATCGGCGCTCCGGAACTGGTCGGGTTGGTGCTGCGGGCGGTGACCCGGGCGACGCCGCTGACCGGCGCGGAGATCGCCGCGGCCGCGGCGGTGTTGGGCCCGACCGGGCTGCGCTATGGCGACGTGCGGATCGCTGAAGGCGGGCTGCTGCGGCTCGTCTTCAAGCTGAACGGCGGCCGGGCGTTCACCACCTTTCACACCGTCAATCTGCCCAACCGCGGCGGCCATCAGCGGTCGGCCGTGGACATCCTGGTGCACGAACTGGTCCACGTGTATCAGCACGAGTGTGTGGGCGGCGTCTACATTGGGGAGTGCGTCTATGCCCAGGCCACGACGGGGTACGACTATGGCGGCCCCGAGAACAGCAGGCGCAGATCGTCCAGGATTACTTCGTGCGGCTGCGGCATGGCCAGGATCTCTCGGCCTATGAGCCGTTCATCGCCGAGATGCGCGATCGGGAAGTCTGAAGGACTTGGAGAGCACAGCCAACGATGGCACATACAACACGGAAGGTGTCGCCGCGGTCGGAGCTGTGCGTTGGGTGATCAAATTGTTGCCAGCAACCGGGCAAACGTCCCGACGTGCACCAGTTCAACGCCGTGTTGACGCAGGAATTCGACGATGTCGGGGTCTTCGAGCAGGTCAGCATCCTCGCTTACCAGGTAGGCGGCCTGTCCCAACAAGGCCATCTCGACCAGGTAGTCGTCCTTCGGGTCACGACACAGGGTCAGACGGCCGGTGGGCTCTACCAGGAGAGCCAGGGTGTAGAGTCGGGCGATCAGGCGTTGACGACGGACACGGGTGATGCCGTAGCGCTGCACAAAACGTGGGCGGTGGAGCACACGATGGATTTCGTCCAGATAGGCGCGAGAGGCAATCAACAGGCAACGCCGACGCCGAACGGCCTCCAACAGCGCTGCGCTGGCGCCGGTCGGTGAAAGAAGGCCGCGAATAATGATGTTGACGTCAATCACGGCTCGCCGTGGCGCCTTGGCGGGCATGTCAGCTCCACTTGGCCAGGATGGTGGCCAATTCGGCGTCCAGCTCAGGGGACGCGCCGGGAATCAGTGCCCTGACCTCGGCCAACGCTGCCTCGACGTCGGCCGCGATCTCTGCTTTGCTGTACCGATCCGACCGGGCGCGGATTTCAGTCAGCGCGGCGTCGAAGTCGTCATCTAAAGCCTGCTGCTGCACAGAGCTGAGGGGCGACGGGGGCCTGACGGCCTGGGGCGACTGTTGGCTCAACCAGATGGCCGCGCGCTCCTTCAGCATCGTCACTCGCGCTGGATCAGGCTGAGCGGTGGCCTGGGGCAAAGGTACGATGATGACCAAGACGCGTTGTCGATCGGCCAGTGGCAGCCGATGAGTCGGTTGCAACACGCCATTCTGGTACGTAGCCGTGACTACCTGGTGCATCAGATGCCTCCCGCACCGAGCTTCCTGTGATCCTGTGCGACTCTATACATGGTCGACCTCGCCCGGCAGGCCGCTGAGCCATTCCGGGGTCTGGCAATACTCGCAACGCCCCCCGGCTCGTTGCCGGACGAGGTCACGCAGCGCTTTCGGAATCGACGAAGTCGTCATCGGAAACCGTCTGCTGGAGGGTGTCGACCGGAAGGGGATGCCCGCGCTCGGCGAGAATCGCCAACGCCTGGGCGCGGCGGAGCACGGAACGGTGATAGGCAGCCAGGAGCGCGGCCTGTTCGGTGGCTTCGGCCTGAGTCAAGAGGCGCTCGCCGGCAGTGTGGTTGAGTTGGCGCAAGCGATGCTGCTGGGCCGGTGAAAAGGAAGGGTACACCGCAGACCACAAGGCTTGATCGCTCAGCAGGCGCATGGCTGCCAGCTCGCCACCCAACGCGTCCGGCAGGCCGGGGGGCGCGACGAGGGCCGCGTCGATCGTGCTCGCCAGAATTTCACCTATGGGGCGATAGGTCAACTCGGCGGCCCGTTTGAGCTTGCCCATGACAGGCGATGGCAACTTTACCGTGATAGTTTGCGCCAATTCTCGCATCGAAAATCCTCCAAGTGCTGCAAAATCTGCGAGAGGAACAGCCTGGTCCGGTCGCTCTTGGGGTGAGTGAAGAACTCTGCCGGCCCGGCCTCTTCGACCAACAGCCCCTGATCGAAGAAGATGATGCGATCGGCGACTTCCCGGGCGAAGCCCATCTCGTGGGTGACCACGATCATGGTTATGCCCGAGTGCGCCAGTTCCCGCATCACATCCAGCACCTCCTTGATCATCTCCGGGTCCAAGGCCGAGGTGGGCTCGTCGAAAAGCATGATCTTGGGTTGCATCGCGAGCGCGCGGGCGATGGCCACACGTTGCTGCTGGCCGCCCGAAAGCTGGCCGGGGTATTTGTGCGCCTGTTCCGGGATGCCCACCCGCTCCAGCAGTTGCGTGGCGATCTCTTCCGCTCTGGCTTTGGGCCACTTGCGTACCCAGATCGGTCCCAGCGTGATGTTGTCGATCACCTTCAGGTGCGGGAAGAGGTTGAACTGCTGAAACACCATGCCGATCTCCTGGCGGACGGCGTGGATGTTGCGGATGTCATGGGTCAGCTCGATGCCATTCACGATGATCGTGCCTTGCTGGTGCTCCTCCAGCCGGTTGATCGCCCGAATGAATGTGGACTTGCCGGACCCCGATGGCCCACAAATCACCACCACTTCGCCCCGCTTGATCGTCAGGCTGACCCCGCGCAGCGCCTCGAAGTTGTCGAACCACTTGTGGACGTCCCGGCAGATGATGATGTCATCACCGGTGGTGGGATGTGTTTCTTCGATCATGGTGCTATACCCTCTAACGTTTACCGACTCCTAGCGCTACTTCCAACTTGTGGCTGGCATAAGACATGGAATAAGTGAAAAGCCAGAACAAAACGGCGATGAACAGATAGACTTCTTTGTCTTTGAGCAGCCATGCAGGATTGCTGTTGAGGACTGTCTTGCCCACGGCCAGCAATTCCACCAGCCCGACCATGATGGCCAGGGTGGTATCCATGAACAGGGCGATGAACTGCCCCACGATAGCCGGGATCACGATCCGCAGCGCCTGGGGCAGCACGATCAGCAGCATCGTCTGAGAGCCGGTGAGCCCTACCGCGTGAGCCGCTTCGATCTGGCCTTTTGGAATGGCCTGTAAGCCCCCCCGCACATTCTCGGCCATGTAGGCCGCCGCGAAGAGCGTCATCCCGAGCATAGCCCGCATCACGCGATCGATGCGCAGGTTCTCCGGCAGAAAGAGGGGCAGGATGATCGAGGCCATGAATAGAATCGTTACCAGCGGCACGCCTCGGACCAGCTCGATGAACAGCGTGCAAAAAAGCTTGACCATTGGCAGCGAGCTCCAGCGCCCCAAGGCCAGTAAGATGCCGATAGGAAACGATGCGACGATGCCCACCAGGGCCAGGAGGAAGGTGAGGAGCAACCCGCCCCATAAGCCGGTTGCCACGCGCGGCAGTATCTGATTGCCCTCGAAGCCTCTCAACAAAAGGATGGTCAGGACAAAGGAAATCAACCAGAGGCCCAAAAGGAAGCGGCTCTTGACCACCGATGTCCGCCCCAGGGAATACCCCATCACCACGAGGATGGGGTGCGCGATGAACCCCAGCCGGAGAATCAGGTCTGGCTGGTTTTCGTTGCCGGGATAGAGGTCAAAAGGCAACAGCGCGATCAAGGTAAATCCCACGGCCAGGGCGATGGCAAAGGTGCGAACGGTGCCCCCCCATACGCCCCAACTGAGTCCCATGAGGAACGATACGATCGCCAGAATCGTCCCCACCCGCCACATTTCCTCGATCGGATACTGGCCGACGGCGAACAGTTTCAGATTTTTGACAACCGGGGTCCAGTCGGCAGCGGTGAGGACCCAGGTAAACAGTCCTTTCAGGACGAAAAAGATCACGAGAGCCGATACGAACGTCAGGAGCGTGTTGAACCAGGTGCTAAACAGGTTCTTTTTGAGCCACTGGATGGGATTCAAGCCCGCAGGCGGTTGGGAACCGGTTTGCTGAATAGTCGTCATGGTTATCGCTCCACCAGCCGCACGCGCCGGTTGTAGATGTTCATGATGACCGACGTGGTCAAACTCATCACCAGATAGCTGGCCATGATCAAGCCAAAGACCGGCACCGCCCGCCCGGCCTGGTTGATGATCGTCCGGCCCACGAAAAAGAGGTCGGGATAGCCGATGAGGACGGCCAGGCTCGAGTTCTTGGTCAGGTTCAGATATTGGCTGATCAGCGGGGGGATGATGACTCGCAGGGCTTGGGGGAAGACAACCAGGCGCAAGACCTGCCCGGGGCTCAGGCCCAGGGCCCGGGCCGCCTCGAATTGGCCCCGGTTGACGGCCAGAATGCCTGCCCGGACGACCTCGGCAGTGAAGGCTCCGGTGTAGATCACCAGCCCCGCCAGCAGGGCGGCAAACTCAGGCGTGAGCCTCAAACCGCCCGAAAAGTTGAATTTGCCCAGCTCCGGCACTGTTTTGGCCAGCGGAGTTCCCCCCACCAGGAACCACCCTGCTAACGGCAGCCCGATCAGCACGACAAGGGCCGTCGCCACAGGATAGGTCGTCCGCCCGGTGCGGATCTGGTAGCGGAACAGGATCTGATGCAGGGCGCCCGATAGCACCACCGCCACCCCGAGGAAGATCAGCCACGCCCAAAAGGTCGAGGTCGGTCTGGCCCAGACCATATACAGCCCGCGCTGGCTGAGGTAAATAGGGCCAGGCAACTCGAAACTCTCCTGCACCGAGGGAAGTTGCAGGAAAACGGCAAAATACCAGAAAAAGAGCTGAACCAGGAGCGGGATGTTACGGATGAGCTCGATATAGACGCTGGCGATTTTGCTGACCAGCCAGTTAGTGGAGAGCCTGGCCAGCGCAGCCAGGATGCCCAGCAAGGTGGCCAGGACGATGCTGACCAGCGCAACCTTGAGCGTGTTCAGGATGCCGACCAGGAAAGCATATCCAAAAGAGTGCGCCGGATCATATTCGATAAGGGACTCGCCCAGGGGGAAGCCGGCGGCCTGGCCAACAAAGCCATAGCCCAGGTCTAATCCTCGCGCATGAGCCGCCTGGAGCACGTTGTTAGCAAAAAAGATCAGGAATCCAACCACCGCAACGGCCGACACGATCTGCGCGACCCATTGCAGGATCACAACATCTCGCCAGAGGGGGATTCCCCGGCGATAGAAGACTCGGGTAAACGGGTAGATGGGTAGATGGGATATCTATTTTTCCGGAACGGCCTGATCCACCGGCATCAGGGCTGCCCGGGCCCGCTCGCTGTGGCCGGTCTCCTGACCGAGCCACGGAGGCTCGGTCAGGAGACCGGCCACAGCCACCCCGGATTATGGCTGTCGCTTGAGAGGATACTGCACCTCCCCCAACTCATAGATGCGCCCGGGCTGCACCATTTCCCTCAACTGTGGTTTAGGGCTAAGGACTTAGCGGAGCGGCGCCGCGTAGATCAGGCCCCCGTCTTCCCAGAGCTTGTTGAGGCCCCGGGGCAATGTAAACGCATCGCCGGTGGGTCCCATGTAACGATCGTAAATCTCGCCATAGTTGCCCACCGCGCGGATCACGTTGGCCGCAAAGTCCGGGGCCAATCCCAAGTCCTCCTGGCCAAAGCTACCTTCCGCGCCCAACATGCGGCGGATCAGGACGTTGTCGCTGTTCATCATCTCGTCCACGTTCTGCGAGGTGACGCCCAACTCCTCGGCATTGATCAGGACTCCCATGACCGTCTTGACCACGTCGAACCACTTGTCGTCGCCCGAGGGCACCGCCGGCGTCAGCGGCTCCTTGGACATGGTCACGTCCAGGATGACGTGATCGTCGGGATTCTTGAACCCACTGCGCACGGCAGCCAACTGCGACTTGTCGCTGGTGGCGGCGTCACAGCGGCCGTCTTCGTAAGCGCTATAGACCGCCGCCGTGTCCTCAAAGGTCACCGCCGTGAACTTCAGGCCTCGTTGGCGGAAGTTGTCGGCCAGGTTCAGCTCGGTGGTCGTGCCGGTGGTGACGCAGACGGTCACGCCGTTCAGGTCCTCCAGCTCGGTGAAGCCGCTATCCTTGCGGACCATCATGCCCTGGCCATCGTAGAACATGACCACGGTAAAGTTGCCCCACTGGGCGTCGCGGCTGGTGGTCCAGGTCAGGTTGCGGGACAGCAGGTCAACCTCCCCGGTTTGCAGTGCCGGGCCACGTTCGGCGGAAGTTAGCGGCACAAACTCTACCGCGTCAGGGTTGTTGAAAAGGGCAACGGCCACGGCGCGGCAGAGGTCTATATCAAAACCGATGTTCCTGCCGTTGGCGTCCAGGTAGCCGAAGCCCGCCAAGTCGGTGCGTGTGCCGCAGATGATTTTGCCGCGTTGTTTGATGGTTGTCAAAAGCTGCCCGGCGGCTGCCGGTGCGGGCGCCGGTGGGCTGGCGGCCGCGGGGGCTTCGACGATGCGCGTGACCTCCACGATGCGGGTGACTTCGACAGGTTGTGCGGGCGCGGGCGCACAGTTGGCCATGACCAGGGTGACGATAACCAGGATCATGAGCGTAGGGGCCAATTTTCGGACAAGCATGGGAGCTCTCTCCTTTTCTTGATTGGGGCGTATCGGGTTCAGTCTGAAATACGCCGGGCGGACGGGGACGGCAGATGTCGA
>PHCA01000128.1:25221-27719 GCA_002842085.1 Chloroflexi bacterium HGW-Chloroflexi-1 | reverse complement strand
GATTGCCGCAATCGAGATTGCCGCAATCTCCTGGCACTGAACGCGGGGATTGCGGCAATCCCGATTGCTTCGTTGGCAAAAAACGCCTCCTCGCAATGACAAGCTGAGTAGTTACCAATCATCTGGGGATGCTATGGCCCGTCGTTCTTTGATCCAACGTCTCCGCCAACATCATGGCATCGAACACGCCACGGTCACGCTGCTCAGCCGGCGGCTACCGGGGGCACAGTTGGTCGCCCGCAGCGACGGTGACGGCTTCATCGTCTACGGGGACGTGGACACGGCCACCCTGCGCGCTGTGGCCGAGGAGGCGCTGGCTCGCCTTCAGGCCGGCGCGTCGGAGTTGGCCATCCATCCTAACTGCGGCACCAACCTGGTGACGGCCGGCGCCCTCAGCGGCATCGCGGCGCTCCTGGCCGCGGGTGGGCGCAAACGCTCCCTGTGGGACCGGGTGCCTGGCGCCATCCTGGGCGCCACGCTGGCTTTGACGCTCGCCGTCCCACTGGGGCGGTGGATGCAACTCAACGTCACAACCAGCAGCGCCGTGCGCCAACTGCGCGTCGCCGCGGTCACTCGCCTGGAGAACGGCCCGGTACCCCGCCACCGAGTGACCATCGCCTGACCACGCCACAGGACCGACCACGGAGGCGCCCCAATGATCACCCTGATCCACGGCCCGGCTGAGTTGTTGCGCGCAGAGGCGCTGGCCGCGGTGCGCGCCGGCATCGCCGACGACCCGGCCCTGGCCGATCTCAATACGACGCGCCTGGACGGCCGCCAGGCGACCATCGCGAGTCTGCAAAACGCCTGCGATACCCTGCCGTTCCTGGCTGTGCGGCGGCTCGTGGTGGTGGATGGCCTGCTACGCCAGCTCGCGGCCCCTGCCAGGTCACGCGCGAAGGCGGAAGCGAGTTCGGATGGGGAAGAAACCGACGCTGACACGCCGCAAGCGCCAGAGTCGAGCAAAGGGCAAAGCAAGGCCCTGCTCGACTACCTGGACCGGGCGCCTGAAACCACCGATCTGGTCTTCGTGGAAGATGACGTGCTACGCGGTGGGGCGTTGCTGCGCCGGATAATGGAGTTACAGCGCGACAAACGCGCGGCGATCGTCGTCTGCCAGGCGCCCCGGAAGAGCGATCTGCCCGGCTGGATCCGGGCGCGCGCCAGGCAGCGCGGTGTGAACCTGGACGCGGGCGCGGTGGTCGATCTGGCGGAGTTCGTGGGGGATGACCTGCGCCAACTGGACCAGGAGCTGATCAAGCTGGCGGACTACGTAGCCGGCAAGCGGACGGTCACCCGCGGCGACGTACGCCGGCTGGTACCCGAGACTCGCGCGGCCAATATTTTCGCGTTGGTGGACGCGCTGGGGCTGGGGGAGGCGCCCACCGCGGGCCGGCTGATGCAACACGCGTTGGACGTCGACGGCGAGCAGCCGCTGCGCCTGCTGGGCATGATCGCCCGCCAATATCGCTTGCTGATCCAGGCGAAGGCGCTGCAGGCGCAGGGGACCGGACCGCCGGAGATCGCCAAAGTGCTGGGGGTGCCCGAGTGGACCGCGCCCAAGCTGATGACCCAGGCCGGCCGGCACAGCTTCGCCCGGCTGGAGGCCGCCATGGAGCGCATCCTGGCCGCCGACGAGGGGATCAAAACCGGCAAGATCGGCGACCGCGAGGCGATGGATGTGTTGTTGGTGGAGTTGGTAGGGGGATGAAAGCGACACATCATCCGTGATGCATATTGCGTAACGACCCTCAAGCCGCTTCGCGTAACTCTGCCTGCTCCTCGATGCCTATCCAAAAGTGATGCAACAGGACGTTCGACGCGGGCAGGACGCGTAACACCAGGCGAGAGCCGCCCGGCGTCCCCGGCCCAGGAAGCGTCACCCCCGCGGACGCCGGGGCGAGCGCCGCGCGATTCACGTAGCAGGTGTTCGGTGACACGCCGAACTTCTCCCAGTAGCGCCGCGCGGCGTCGGCGACCTTCGTGGCGAGATCCCGGTCCGTGCTATTGTCGAACCACAGCAAACCGGTCTGCATGGACACCTCCTGTGACCAGCGGCGCCGGCGCGACCTGCTTCACCTGTGCGGCCACACGGCGACTGCGGCGCCGCCACGCGGGCAACGGGTAGCGCGGCGCGTTCTGCCAGCGCGCCCAGATCCGGCCGAGCCACGTCGGGCGGCGCCGCACCCGCCAGCTCCCCTCCTCGGTGCATAGTCCCAACTCGAAACGGCCCTCACTGGTGCGCACCCGAAAACGCCGCTCCGCACCGAACGTATTCACGCTTTCCACCCCCAACACCCGGAACGAGCGCCCCTGCCAGCGAAACGACCGGGGCCGCAGGCTGTCCGGGGCCAGTGTCACGTGCAACGATTCAGCTTGATTGGTCATGATCACGTCTCCTACGATCTGTACTGCATCAGCGAATCAGCGCATCAGCGAATCAGCGCATCAGCGCATCAGCGCATCAGCGCATCAGCGAATCAGCGAATCAGCGAATC
>PHCA01000128.1:2170-25176 GCA_002842085.1 Chloroflexi bacterium HGW-Chloroflexi-1 | reverse complement strand
TCAGCGAATCAGCGAATCAGCGAATCAGCGAATCAGCGAATCAGCGAATCAGCGAATCAGCGAATCAGCGAGTCAGCGAGTCAGCGAGTCAGCGAGTCAGCGAATCAGCGAATCAGCGAGTCAGCGAGTCAGCGAGTCAGCGAGTCAGCGAATCAGCGAATCAGCGAATCAGTGATCAGCCAAGCGCTAAGCCGCCATCGGCCGCCCGCCGTCACCACTCGCCCGCGGCCCACTCCTCGTCGTCCCCGACGACCCGTAGCCGGCGCATACCGCCGTCCAGCGACAGTTCCGGCGGCGGCAACGGCACGTACGGCTGATCCTTCCGCCCGCCGAGCAGGTCGGCCGGGTTGAGCACGATCACGTTCGGCTGCTGGAGCTGCGGATAGGCTTGCGGTGGCGGATCGGCGCGGTAATCCCGCCGCTCCCGGCGCAACAGCGCCACTAACAGCAGGCTCGTGGGCACGCTGGCCGCCACCCCCACGGCCACCCCGATCACCACCGCCATCGCATCCGTGCTCATGCGCTGCCCGACGATCAGCGCCAGTGTCACGCCAAAGGCCAGCATTACCGGTATGATTGTGAGCAGATTTCAGGCCGGAAGTGCCCTCGTCAGCCAAGAATCGCTCTATCGGTAAGGCTATTCGCAACCTTCGCAAGGGTGGCTGAGCAGTTACCGTGGGGCAGGCTTTCGAGCCTGCCAGGCGCGGCTTTTGCCCCAATGCGATAAGACCCGCACGAGACTTCAGGCGGGCAGCAGGCCGGTCGGTTCCAGCGAGACCACCCAGCGCCGGCCGCGCCGGCCGCCGGCACACACCTGGTCGGCGATGGCAGCCAGGGTGGGTCCCGAAGCGTACGCGGCCTGGAAGCGAATCACCTGCCCCTTGGTGACCAGGAGGAAATCCCCCCGCCCCAACAGCCGCTCCGCATCAGTGCCCGGCACGCCCGCCGCCACCTTGGCGTCCTCCGGGCTCACGACGCTGCCCACCAGGCGCACTGGGAAGTTGGCCTTCACCATCCCGCCGACCAGCGCCGCCGACGGCCGTTGCGTTGCCGCCACTACGTGCATCCCAGCCTCGCGACCGCGCTGTGTCAGCCGGGTCAGAGCCTCTTCCACCGGCTTGCCGCCGGTCACCAGCAGGTCGGCCAACTCGTCGATCGCCACCACGATCCGTGGCAGCGAACGCCGCACCGCGTCCCGCCGCACCATCTCCGCCACCAACGCCATCAGCACATCCGCGGCCGCGGCCGGGTCCTGGACCACGCCCCGGGCTTGCCACACGTGCGGCAGCGCGGCCAGCGGTTCCAGGCCCCGCCCCTTGGGATCGATCAGCACCATCTGCAGCCGGCCCGGGCGGTTGTGCATCGCCAGCGACAGCAACAGGGTGCGGACCAGCGCGGTCTTGCCGCTCCCGGTCGTTCCGGCGAGCAGCACGTGCGCCACATCCGGGCTGTCAAGCCGCAGCAGCAGTGACGCGCCCCCCTCGTCCACGCCCAGCACCGCGCAGTTCGGCGGCACCATGGATAGCCTGGCGCAAAGGGGGACCAGGTCCACGGTGCGCGCGGTGTCCCGCGGCACCTCCACGTGCAACACGCCGCCCTCCCGATACACCCGGGTTGCCCGCGCGCCCAGCGAGAAGGCCAACTCCTCGGCCAGGTTGCTGACCTTGTTGAGCCGGGTGCCCAGCGCGGTGGTCACGTCGAACCGCACAAAGCGCGGCGTCACTGTGGCCTGCCAGACCCGCGCCGGCACCTTGTGTGCGCTCAGCACCGACTCGATCCGGGCGGCTTGGAGCTCGTATTTGTGTGGCATGGTGGACCTCCGGTTGGTGAAACGTAAGGATGGCGAATGTGACGGGATGGGTAACTACTCAGCCCTCTGTCATTGCGAGCGCAGTTTGCGAAGCAATCGGGATTGCCGCAATCGGGATTGCCGCAATCGGGATTGCCGCACCTCGCCACAGCGAGGCCCTCGCCACAGCGAGGCCCTCGCAATGACAAGCTGAGTAGCTACCGGGATGGCGGGTATTTACATGTTGCGTGTTGCGTGTTGCGTGTTGCGTGTTGCGTAGATCGTCCCGACCCGTCATCCCATCCTCACCCCACCTGCCTGATCACCAGCATCACCTTGCCCTGGATCGCGACCCGGCTGGGGTGGTAGGGCGGCAGCGGTAGCGTGGCCGGGTTGGCCGGCTGCAAGCGCACGTGCCCGTTCTCGCGGTAGAAGTACTTCAGCGTGGTAGATTCTTGACCATCGTCCCCGGTCACCCGAGCCGCGACCATGTCGCCGTTGTGAACTTCGGAGGCGCTGGTCAGGATGATGATGTCGCCGTCGTTTACCAGCGCGTCGATCATCGAATCCCCTGCCACCCGGAGGGCATACACGTCATCCCGGCCGCGCACCAGGCCCCGGGTCAGCTCGATCGCTTCACCGGCGAAGGGGTTGTCCAACTGGCCAGCGGACGGCAGTGGACGGCTGGCCACGATCTGGCCGATCAGCGGCGCCCAGAGCGTGTCGAAGCTGAACCGGCGGCCGTCCAGCGTGCGCAGGAGGGTGATCGCCCGGAAGCGGCCGGGCGCCACCCGCACGTAATCCTTCTCTTCCAGGCTCTCCAGCAGCTTGTTGATCCGGTAGCCGCGGCCGCCCAGGCCGGCAGCCCGGCTCAGCTCCTCGCGGCTCGGGCAGAAGCCCGGTCGCACCGTACGGGCCAGGTGGTCCAGCACCGCGATCTCCAACTTGGTCAGGTCATCCGAGATGGCAAAGTTCAGGGCCGGCATCGTTGCCTCCTATTGTGCGTGAATCTCAAAGTGGCCCTCTATCACAAACCGAACGTTTGTTCTATTCGCTATTATACCAGAACATTTGTTCGATGTCAAGTGGGAAAATGCAGGAATTTGGGAGTGGTCGCCCTGGGGTATCTTCTCAAGCGACAGCCATAGCGATAGCCATAGCGACAGCCATAGCGACAGCCATAATCCGGGGTGGCTGTGGCCGGTCTCCTGACCGAGCCACAGCGAGGTGTGAGGGGGGCGGGGGTGCAGAGGAGCAGGGGAGCGGGGGCAGGGGACAGGGGACAGGGGGCAGGGGCAGGGGGCAGGGGACAGGGGACAGGGGGCAGGGACCAAGGGCCAGGGGGCCGGGGGCCGGGGCCAGGGGGCAGGAGGCAGGAGGCAGGAGGCAGGGGGCAGGGGCATCCCATCACCGCATCACCTTGTCACCTTGTCACCCTGTCACCCTGTCACCCCGTCACCCGGTCACCAACGCCTCCGCCACGATCTCGGCCACATCGCGCACGATCAGATCCTCGACACCCTTGGCCCCCCGGGCATCCTCCAGCATGATCATGCAAAATGGACAAGCCACGCCGACCTCGCTCGCGCCGGTCGCCTGGATCTGGGCCAGACGGTTGTAGTTGACCCGGACATCCCCCTCGTCCTCTATCCAGACGCGGGCGCCCCCACCGCCACAGCACATCGCCTTGTCCTTCGTCTGCGCCATCTCCACCAACTTCATGCCGGTCGAGCGGGCCATGTGGCGCGGCGCCTCGTATTCGTCGTTGTAGCGGCCCAGGTAGCAGGGATCGTGAAAGGTAATCTTCCGCTGTGGCCGGTCTGCGACCGAGCCACCCCTGACCTTCCCTGACCTTCCAATTCCGCTGTGGCCGGTCTGCGACCGAGCCACCCCTGACCTTCCAATTCCGCTGTGGCCGGTCTGCGACCGAGCCACCCCTGACCTTGATATTCTCCTCGCGCAACAGCGCCTCGATGTACTGCGTGTGGTGCATCACCTGGTAGTTGCCGCCGAACTGCGGGTATTCGTTGAGCAGCGTGTTGTAGCAGTGTGGGCATTGGGTCAGGATCAGCTTGAACTGGTACTGGCTCAAGGTTTCGATGTTCGCTTTGGCCAACGTCTGGAACAGGTATTCGTTGCCGGCGCGGCGGGCCGCATCGCCGGTGCACGTTTCTTCTTCGCCCAGGATCGCGTAGTTCACGCCGGCCGTGTGGAGGATTCGGGCGATAGCCTGGCTGACCTTCTGGTTGCGCGGGTCGTACGCGCCGGCGCAGCCCACCCACCAGAGGACATCCACCCCCTCTTCGTCCACGTTTTTCATCACCGGCACCTCGAAGTCGAGGCCCTGGGTCCAGGCCGCGCGCTTGCGCTTGGGCTGCTTCCACGGGTTGCCGCTGCGCTCGATGTTGGTCAACGTGCTGGCCAGGCTGGACGGGAGATCCCCTTCCATCAGCGCCAGGTAGCGCCGCATGTCCACAATATCGTCTATCTGCTCGATCAGCACCGGGCACTCGTACACGCAGGCGTAACAGGTGGTGCAGGACCAGAGCGTGTCGTGTTTGATGATGTCGCCGACAAGGTGACAAGGTGACGCCGATGCTACGTATCGGACGGTGACAAGGTGATCGGACAACTCTCCTGCCTTTTTGCCGCCAGCCTCTGCGGTGGTCATCCGCTTATCCGTTTCCATCCGCTGCCTCCCCATCGCGGTCAGCGCGCCGCGCAAATCCAGCACCAGCCGCTTGGGACTCAACGGCTGTTTGGCAGCGTAGGCCGGGCAGACGACCTGGCAGCGGCCGCATTCGGTGCAGGCATCCACGTTGACCAGCCGGGGCCAGGGGAGCTGGGTCAGCTTGCTGACGCCCAGCGTCTCGGCCTCTTCCAGGTTGAGGATTGGCGTCAGCGCGCCGCGCACCCGAAACGGGGCCAGGAAGATGTTGATCGGCGAGGTGAAGATGTGGAAGAGGTTGGTCCAGGGCAGGGTGGCGAAAAGGCCGGCCGCGCCCAGGTAGTGAACGATCCACAGGCCGCGGTGGATGCCGCGGAGGGTATCCTCAGCGATGCCGCGGAATGGGAGGCTCAGCGGGTAGCCGATCACCGACCAGGCGGCCCACGGCGGCTGCATGACGGCCAGGCGCAACGCTTCCACGAACAGCCCGGTGATCACGATGAAGGCCAGCAGCGGCAGCGTCAGGTTGAAGCGCCAGTCGGTGTTCAACCGGTCGGGCTTGACGATGTAGCGTCGGTAGATCGCCAGCCCCAACCCCACCAGGACGAAAAGCGCGGCCAGGTCCAGCGCCAGTTTGTAGGCCAGATAGAAATCGCCCTTGAGTAGTTTGGCGTCGAAGATCACCTCGAAGACGTCGGTGTCCAACGAGGCCAGAAGCGTACCGAAGAAGAGTATCACCATAGCCCAGAAAATACCCAGGTGCATTACCGCGGGGTAGCCTTGCCGCAGAACCTTGACCTGGGCGACCGCATATTTCAGAGTCCGCCCCAGGCGCGCCCAGAACCGGTCGAACCCGGCCTCCGGCTGCCCCTGGCGCCACAACTTGACCCGCTGGACGATGCCGTAGACCATGATGCCGACGGCGATCGCCATCGTGACGAAGAAGACGATGCGGAGCGGGATGGGGATGTTCCACCAGCCGAGACGGCAGGGGACGCCGGGTGGACAGAGGATGGTTTCCATGGTGGCTCAGCTCCTTTGCGTGAGGGGGTAGGGAAGAGGGTTATTCTGATGGCTCGATGACAGCCATCATCTGCCTGGTATAACGCCAGGTATCTCTAAATTCTGACCATGACAATTCGATAGGCCCGTATTGCAACACGGGGTCATGAACCAACACACTCGAATCATCCCAGCCTACGACCACAACGGTGTGTTGATAATCCGCGCCGCTACGATCGGCCCAATGACGCAGAACAGCCGTCCATAAGCACACGATGACCGGCTGACCCTCGACGACTCGCTGCCGTAAGCCCTGCTCTGTTCCTTCGAAAGGCCAGCCGGTGTAACCAAGCTCGCTCAGACGGAGCAAGTTGATCGGATGCGCGCCGGCATAGGGGCGCGTCTTCAGAATGCGCCGCATCTCGGCCTCGGGGACACTCACTCCCAAGTGCGACCACACCATTACGGCACAGGCAGCCAGACAACTGGCGCTATGTTCCTGCTGATGATGTTCCAAGGGAATGATAGATGGCTTCGGCACGGCGCTCTATCTCCTGAGGCGTAGAAGGGTAGGAGTGTTCCAACAAGATCGCTCCGCTGTTGACGTCAACCGCCAGTACGCCGATCTGCTCACGACGGCCGAATTCCGGAAAGGCGCAGAAGATCGGCACTTGCCAGTACGGAGTCTCGCCCAATACCAGGCCAGGCTCGTCAGATGATAGCAGGTTACCGACATTCATAAGCAGGTACACGTTGGCGTTCTGGCGAGCCACGAACGGCGTGACTGTCAAGCGGAAGACGACTTCCATGCGATAACGCACTTCCGCCTCGACAGGTAAAGACAGGACTGGCATCTCGCTTGTTAGTGTGCTTACCTTGCTCATTTGGTATCGTCCTTATCAGTACTCCACAAGATGCGATGCAGGTCAACGCGTTTCTCGACGATCCGCCCGTCGCAGTACTCACAATCTTCGCCTTCCCAGAAACTCATCTTTCCCTGCATTCGTCCACCCAGAGGTCTTCCAGGCGCTTGCGACCTGCCTCCATGGCCTGGCGCTCCAGGAAGCGCTTCATGGTCGGCCAGGGCGCGCGCTGGATCATCTGCGGCATGGGAGTGGCTTCGGCGTCGGCAAAGTAGACCAAAGCGCGCACGGCGCTGACGCCGAAGGTGCGTACCCGCGCGTACTTCACTGCGGCTACCTCGAACAGTCGCTCAAGAGGCGTCTGCTGCAAGATGAAGTAGAGATCAACGTAGTCCTTGCGTGTACCCCGCGACATGATGGCCGCCAGTTTCATGGCGCCGATCTCCTCCACCGTGGCGACGGGCACGCCCTCGAGCATGTGCGGTTCCTGGACCAAGGGATAGAGCGCCAGGTGGAAGAAGCTGACGCCGACCCCGCGCCAGGTCGCCACAAAAGTCATGTCCTTGTCAAAGCTGATGGAAAGGGTAGGGTCGTCGAAAGCCGTCCGCATCAGCGACCGCTCATCAGGCCCGACTGCGTCAGGGGTGGGCGAGAAAAAGTCGAGGTCAACTGAAAAGCGGTGGCCGAGGTGCAGAGCCAGGCCGGTGCCGCCGGCCAGATAGAAGCGCTGAATGCAGGGAAGGGTTGCCGCGACCTGAAAAGCCTGCCTGGTCTCGGGCGTCAACGCCTGCCAATGGGGGGTCAGAACGGCCATACTTGCCTGGCCTCTCTGGCAAAGGGCGAGCGGCGCCAGCGGCGCACGCCCAGCAGCTTGCGCCAGTAGGTGAACGTTGCGGCTGACAGCAGGCGCCCACCGCGCAGGCGGACGAACTTGCGGATGCGCTCGACGCCGTAGGAGGCCACCAGCCAGCGGATCTCCTCCCACGTGCCGTGTTCGAGCGTGCGCTGGATGATCAAGTCGGCGTCCTGGTCACGGTCGAGGCGCCGCGGGTCGTACTCCTGGAAGTGCGGCCACAAGCCGCTGGGGATGCTGGTGCTGGTCATGGCTTTCACCCATGTGCTACGTTCATCCTGAGCCAACGAAGCTGTTGACGCTTGAATTATAGCACGGTTCGACTATGCGCCCAAGCCCGATTTTGGTCAGGGCTGTCTCGATTTGACTCATTGATCTTGGCAGTAGTCTGGAAAGAGGTGTCTGGCCTGGCGGTTGCCGATGAGATGCGAGAAGACCGCATAGCCGCGGCGTTCCCAACGGATACGGCCCGCCACGATCGCAGGCGCGATCTCCAACCGCTCGGCCAGATCAAAGACATCCTGGTCATTGTTGGACGCCAGCAAGCGTGGGCCATCCCGCGCCCAATCAATGTCCGGGATGAGCCTGTCCCGCGCGAACACGTTCGCCTCCACCTCGCGGGGATCGTCATCCTCGCATGCGTCGTGCTCCGTATCGTCGAAAAAGGCCGGGCCGTCCTGATGTATGTGCAGCTTCAGGTGGGCTAACTCATGCACCAGGGTGAACCAGAAATTGTCCAGCCGGTCGTGACGCAGGGTCAGGCCGATGACCGGATGGCCCGCCGGGGAGAGGAAACATGCGCCGTCGAGATACGTCTTCGGTAGGTGCGGGAGCAGAACGAAGTGGATGCCCCGCCTCCTTAGTAGTTCCGGTACCAGACGCGGGCCTTCGGCGTAGTAGCTTGATCGGATGACTTTGCTGAGAAACGCATCATCGACCCCATTGTTGGCATCGTAGGGCGACAGATCCTGATCTTGGACCAGCGCCAACGCGCGGGCCTGCCAGGCGGCCAAGGCGTGCGTGTCGATCTCACGATCGGCGCGCCGGCAATACACCGGCTGCGACACGTGGCCGTCGAACGGCGCAAAAAGGCCAGCCAGCAGCTCTTCTGCCGAGTCTTTCGCAGCCCGCGGATCACCCCTCCATCCGCTGAAATATCCGCACTTGACCATCTCGCTGAACGGGTAGTCCTTCGGGTCGTAGCGGCGCGGTGGCAGTTCCTTCCCCGGCTGCTGCAAGAGCACCTCTGCGGGGATGCCGAGGCCCGCGTGCAAAGCGCGCATCATCGTCAGGCTCAACAGGCGTTTGCGGTTCAGCACCTCTGATACCTTGCTGGGACTGCCGATGTGCTTGACTAGATCCTTGCGGGTGAGGCCTTGCTGCTCCATACGAAACAGGATCGCGTCCACCGGATCGGGCAGGGCGATGGGATAGTGTTCCCGTTCGTATTGTTCGACGAGCAGAGCGAAGAGTTCCAGCTCTGCCTCCTCCGGCGATCCGGGCGTAGCGTCCATTAGTTCTGCCACGTGCGCCAACGCTGCCTCATATTCCGCTTCGTTCTTGATAACCTTGGGTTTCATTAAACCGTCTCCGCGTCGATCTTGGCGTACTCTGTGTGGGTGCCGATGAATCGGATATACACGACGCCGGTGTTGTAGTGAATCTTCACGATCAGCCGATAGTGGTTCCCCTTGACATTGAAGACGACCCGGTTACTGGGCAGGATATCTGCACCTGGGTACCAATCGAGGATGTCTTGTGGACCCTTCCACCGGGCCTTGCTTGCCTCTGCAAACCAAGCTCTCAGATAGCCCTCCGCGTCCGAGTACCGTTCCCAAAACTGGCTGAGGGTTTTGATAGCGATGATTCTCATAGTGTAGTGTATTCCCATTTTGAGAAAATGTCAATGGGCAGTATTCCCGTTTTGGGAAATCGCTCGCTCAACCCCGTCACGCGCCGCAACACCGCGCCGGGCTTGTTGTAGTTGACCTCCACTCCGTCTTCCAGGTCGCCATGCACTATCGTGCCAGAAGGCGATACATCAGTAGCTTGAGCATATGTCGACCAGACAGCTTGTTGAGCATGGTGTACTGTCCACTAACATCTTGAACAGTCCCATTCTGAGACTCGTATCGAATAGAATGTCGGTGACCGGCTGAGAAAAACGCCGACTTACGCCACTACTACTCTCGGCCTGAAAGCATCGAATCGCTGCCGAAGAAACCGCCCCGTAACAGTCAAGGACGAAACCGTCAGGGTTGGTTTCTGCCTACTGCAAGTATCCTTCCTCATCATCTTCGAAGATTTCCATACGCCCCTCCGTCGTTCGTCGTTCGTCGTTCGTCGGCGGCTCCGCGGCCGGCTCAGCTCGCGCCCATCTCCAGCTTGATCGGCGACCGCGGCGCGGCGGGGCGACGGGCGTTCAACACGCTGACCTGCGCAGCGACCTTCTGGGCCACCGAGCGGAAGACGGCGGCCTGCTCCGAGTCGGGCTGGGCGACCACGGCCGGCTCGCCCGCATCGCCGCCTTCGCGGATGCTCGGCAAGAATGGTCACTACAGCGCGTAGACAGGCACGAGCACCTCTTGCTGGGCTTTGCGCCGTCCGTGGATGGTCTCTTCGAGCGTTTTGAGCACGTTCGCCGCGTAGTAGCGCGTGCCGCATTCCCTACAGACACCCGCGGGCACGTTTTCGATCAGTACGTACTTGCCGTTGATCTTGCGGTGTAAGTCAACACGTTTTTCGACGATTCGCCCACCACAGTATTCACAATCTTCACCCTCCCAGAAGCTCATCATTTCCTCCATTCATCCAGCGGAAAGTCCTCATAAACTGTAACAACACGTATTTTACCCATGCGCGTTATGCGACACACGATACCGATAGGTCGTCCATCCAACGCTTGACCAACTACTTCGAATTTGTCTTCTTGGGCCCAAGTCTTTCGTATCTTGCCAGTCAGAATCCCGTACTCCACGTCGTAAACATCAAATTCATCCTCGGACGCTTCATCATCAGCGTGCTCGGTCAGGTAGTAGAGTCCATTGCGAACCAATGCCTGGATTTGCTCGAGGGTGCCCACTGGATCCTCCGTCCAAACGTCGTGCTATCAAGCGGTTTTAGTCACATGCGAACGGTTCAGGGGTTGCACAAGTGGTAAGCCGTGAACCTGCCGCCCGTTTCTGGCATGGCCCAGGCTTCAAGCTCTTTTTTGTTCGAAGCACAGACCTTGATGTAACCAGTGGTGGTATAGTTGGTTCGCTTTCTCGTGCAAATTGTACCACAGATCGCGCGATGCAGCAGCAAATAACGGGCGCTGGGGTGTCTCTCAGAGTTGAGGACGAACCCCTCAGGGTTGGTTTCTACCCACTGCAGATATCCCTCATCGTCATCTTCGAAGAGTTCCATACGCCCCTCCGTCCTTCGTCGTTCGTCCTTCGTCGGCTCAACTCGCGCCCATCTCCAGCTTGATCGGCGACCGCGGCGCGGCGGGACGCCGGGCGTTCAACACGCTGACCTGCGCGGCGACCTTCTGGGCCACCGCTCGGAAGACGGCGGCCTGCTCCGAGTCGGGCTGGGCCACCACGGCCGGCTCGCCCGCGTCGCCGCCCTGGCGGATGCTCGGCTCCAGGCAGACGCGGCCGAGGAACGGCACGCCCAAGGCTTCGGCCGCGTGCTCGCCGCCGCCCTCGCCGAACACCTCGCCCGCCATGTTCTCGATGATGCCCATCACCGGCACTTCGAGCCGCTGGAATGCGGTGATCCCCCGCCGGGCGTCGGCCAGGGAGACGGCCTGCGGTGTGGTCACGATGATCCCGCCGGTGAGCGGGACGAGCTGGGCCAGGCTGAGCTGGGCGTCGCCGGTGCCGGGGGGCAGGTCAACGATCAGGTAATCCAGGCCTTGTCCTGAGCCTGCCGAAGGATCGCTCCACGCCACGTCGGTGAAAAGCTGGCGGATGGCGCTGTGCAGCATCGGCCCGCGCCAGACGAGCGCCTCGCCTTCGGGAACCAGGAAGCCGATGGACATGACTTCGATGCCGTAAGCGGTGGCAGGCGTCATTTTTTCGCCGACGACCGGCGGCATCTCGCTCACGCCCATCATCATCGGCACGTTGGGGCCGTAGATGTCGGCGTCGAGGATGCCCACTTTGGCGCCCATCTGCCCCAACGCGACGGCCAAGTTGACCGAGACGGTGGTCTTGCCAACGCCGCCCTTGCCGCTGCCCACCGCGATGATGTTCTTGATCGGTACGTTCAGCTTCGCGCCGATGCGGTGGTCGGCGCGCACCTGGGCGTCGAACTTGACCGTCACCTGCCTGACGCCGGGCAGCTTCGCCACCGCGGCCCGCGCTTCGCTCTCGATCTGGTTGCGCAGCGGGCACGCAGGGGTGGTGAGGGTGATCGTAAAGCTCACGTCGCCCTCGGCGATCTCGATCTCCTTGACCATGTTCAACGTCACCAGGTCACGGTGCAGCTCCGGCTCCTGAATCTTGCTCAGCGCGGCGAGCACCATCTCTTTGGTGACGTGGGTTGATTTGCCAAATAGCATTCAGTGTCTCCCATGTTGTGTTGTTGGAGAGGAGGAATAGGGTATTAGGGATTGGGTATTGGGGATTAGGCATTCCAGCTTTCGAATCCTAAGTGAGCAATCCCTACTCCCTAATCCCCAATCCCCAATATCTTGTGTCCCTCATATCCCCCGCCAATCGTCCACCACCATTTCCGCCACCTTGCGCCCAATCTCCACGGCGAAGTTCGTGCCCCGATCCCACGGGTAGACCTGACTCATGCTGGCGAAGTAGAGGCCGGGGACGGGGGTGCGCAGGGGCGGGATGTTCTGCGAATGGTTGACCGGCGGCACGGGCTGGGCGTACGCCGTCCGCCAGAGCCACGTCTCCTTCACCCAACTCCGGTCGAAATCGGGGTTGAACCGCTCGAGCGCGGGCAGGAACCGCTCCAGCAGCTCTTCCTTGCTCAGGGTGAAGTATTCGTGGTCCGGGTCGAGGTAGTCGCCGCAGTAGATGATGTGATCGCCGCCGTAGTGCTCCGGGCCGATAAAATTGGTGTGTTCCACCAGCGCCAGGAACGGGAACCCGGCATCTTTGGGCAGGTTGTGCCAGTAGTAGTTCGTCAGCCGGTGTTTCAGGGTGATCACGAGCACGACCGCGCCCATCGATTTGAGCGCGGCCAGGCTTTCGCGGTAGCTGGCGGGCAGGTCGGGGGCCAGCCGGGCCATCGACGCCGGGGAGCTGGTGGAGATGACGGCATCGTAGAGCTCGGCGCCGGAAGGGGTCTCGATCGTGAGCCCCGAACGGTTTTCCGAAACCGTTCGCGCCCTGACGGCTGTCACCGGTGTGTTCAGCCGGATTTCCGCGCCCTGTGACCGCACGACGTCGGCCAGCCTGTCCAGAAAGGTCTGAAATCCGCCCACGAACGTCCCGAGTCGCGTGGTCCGGGCCTTGAGCCGGGCCCAGAGCCAGGCCATGTTGACGACTTCCAGGTTCTCTTCGCCGAACTTGCCCACCAGCAGCGGTCTCAGTTGCAGATCGTAAACCCGCTGGCCGAACCACCGTCGCGTCCATGCATTGGCCGTATACTTTTCGAGCGGCTCCCAGGCCGCGAAGAAGCGGAGGTAGACCCCGGCCAACCCGTAGCGGATGACGTCGGTCAGCGGGAAGTGTCGCAGAAGAAACAGCGGGATGGTGGTGAAGATCGAATCGAAGGGGTGGAACTTGCCCTGCCAGTAGATCACCGTGTACGGCCGCGGGAAAACGACTTGGTCGCGCCAGCCCAGCTCGTCGATCAAGCCGAGCATGTGCCTGTCGGAGGCGAACCAGTGATGATAGAACTTCTCTAAGGTCCAGTCCCAGTGCGAGGCCTTAAAACCGGCCGCCAAACCACCCACTCCGGGCGCAGCCTCATAGAGGGTGACCCGATGGCCGGCCCGAGTGAGGTCGTAGGCGGCGGCCAGACCGGCCGCCCCGGCGCCGATGATCGCAATCCGTTGGCTGGCAGTCATGCTGGCAGGGGGCACTCCTCTGGGATGTCCGACTCTTCCTCGTCGACCGGCAGCCCGGCCAAATACGCGTCGATGTCGCGGCGGGCCTTCCAGTACATCTCCACCAGATCGGCGTCGGCGCCCTTGAATTGCACCACCGTCTGGGACGCGCACAGTTGACAACCGCGCATGTACTTGAAACTGCCCTCGTGGCACTTCACACAGTCGTCCAGCCGGACCATCATCAACGTAAACGCCAGGCAGTCAGGATCGGTTTCGGACAGCCTGGCCACCCGGCTCACCAGATCAGCCCATTCAGGGCCGCGCAGATAGCGCAGCGACGTGATCAGTCTGGGCGGGAACAGCAGTTCTGCTTTGGGATACATGGATCTCTCGGAGTATTGATTGATTTGGGTGTATTCCAAGTCGGTTGATATTGTGCACGGGATGCTCGCCTCAGCACGTGTTGCGTGTTGCGTATTGCGTAACGGACCGCGCACCACGTACAACGAGGAGGACGCACCCAACTGTGCACAGGTCAGAGATTCACGCGCTTCTCAAGGATGTTGATTGGCTTCACCGCCGCGGCCGCTGGCTCGACCAGCTCGGCCAACGCGGTCATCAGCGCGTTTTGGTCGATCCCATAGCTCTGGCACGCGCCGGCCAGCGTGTCCACGTCGCTGATAGCACATTCCGAGCAACCGCCGAGGTGAAAACTGGCCAGCACCTCGGCCACGCGCGGGTGCACTGTCAGCGCCTCGGCAATCGTCATCCTCGGATCGAACTTCAACTGGCCCGCCTGCCGCCGCAATTCGACCCGCAGATCGACCAACCTGGCGTCCAGCTTTTCGCGCGTTTCGCTCAGATCGGCGCGTAACTCCTGCAGGCTGCTGTTGGCACGCGACAGGCGCTCGTCCAGCGCGCCGGTCCGCCGCACTGCCAGATAGGCAATGAGCAGCGAGATGATCGCAAGGATCAAGGCGGCAGTGGCCATGGGCAATCTCCTGGTTCAAGATGAAGCATGACAAATAATGAGTAATGAGGCCGTTCCAGAAAAATAGATGTCCCAATATCGCCGGTTTCTCTGGGAATCTCAGGAGGTTCTGGGGTGAATATTTTTCTGGAACTATCTGAGTAATGAGAAAAGTCGGGATGATTCCTTGGTCCGTGATACTTGAAGGAGTTATTTGAAGATACTCAGCACCACCGGGACCTGCTACTTTTGGGTTAGTTACTCGTTACTCGTTACTCGTTACTCGTTACTGGTTACGCAACCACCAGCGTCTCCCCAGGCTTCAGAATCACCGGCTCAGCCTTAGTCTTAGCCTTGACCTCGGCCGCCACCGCCTGGGCATCCTGGGCGATCACCGGGAACGTATCATAATGCATCAGGATGGCAGTCTTGGGCTGTAAGAACCCTACCGCTTTGACCGCGTCTTCCGGCCCCATCGTGAAGTTGTCGCCGATGGGCAGCATGGCCACGTCGATCCCCTCGGCGCCGTAGAGGGTCATGTCGCAGGTCAGGGCCGTGTCGCCGGCGAAGTAGAGCAATTTGCCCTCGAGCCAGAGCAAGAACCCGCACGGGTTGCCGCCATACCCGCCATCGGGAAAGCTGGAACCGTGGTGCGCGATGGTCAGCTTGACTTTACCGAACGGGAAGACGTGCGCGCCGCCGATGTGCATGGCATGCGCTTTGACGCCGTGCTTGCCCATGTAGTTGGCGATCTCATAGTTGCTGATCACGGTCGCGCCGGTGCGCCGGGCTATCGGCAACGCGTCCCCCAGGTGATCACCGTGGGCGTGCGAGACCAGGATGTAGTCCGGGCTGACCTGCTCAGGCGTGACGTCGGCCATCGCGTTGCCCGTCAGGAAGGGATCGATCAGCAGGTTCGCGGTGTCGGTCTGGATGCCGAAACAGGCATGGCCGTGATAGGTGATTTGGATGGGCATAGAGCACCCCCCTCGTTTATACTGCGAGCGGACACGAATTGCGCTTTCTGGCCTCATTCACGACGCGAGCATTCTGAGCGGAGCAGCGGGTTTTCTCCGCTCAGGATGCTCCGTTGAGCAAAAACGCAATCTGTTCCCGTGCGCAGTATACCAATGCATCGGTCGCATACGTTAGCGCAGCGCGAATATCCTCTGGCTTCCAGCGCGGGTATTCACGCAGGATGTTACTTTCAGGGATGTCCTGGGCCAACATACACACGACAAGTTCCACCGGAATGCGTGTCCCGCGGATTACCGGTTTACCCGCCATCACGCGTGGGTCAATGGTGATGTATTGGCGCGGTTGCTCGTTCATGATCCACTCTTCTGCATGACTGCGATGGTGGGCCGCCAACGCAGCCCCATTACAAGGGCAGGTAAAGGACCCTATCCACGTACTCCTCGGCCTCAGACGCGACCCACAACAGGTAAAGTTGTTCGATCACTTGCCCGATCCTGGCATGACGCTTCAACAGGAAGAGGCCGGGGATACGATGTCCCGAGTCATAGTGCGCTCGTATGTGATCCGGCATGGTACGACGGTTGTTGGTGACCAATACGTAGCCGGTTTGCTCAAGCCAAAGCAAGATGTCTGGGTCAGCGACACCGATCGCGGGTGCAAAGGGTTGCCCCATGACCAGGATCTCTATCTCAGCATCTAGTCGCAGCAGTTGGCTCCGGATGGCGTGAGCAAGGTGCTCGTCCAACAGGAAACGCAACCGGCTCACGGCTGACCTGCCACCAGGTACTCCGGGCCTTTTTCAGCTATCACCGTCGCACGGGCGCGTTGCAGTCGTTCACGCATTCGTAGTACGATCTCGGGCGGGTTGCGTTCCTGTTCCTGCCATGCCGCGTCGCAGTACGCCCGCCAACGAGCCAGATAGGCGTCCACCTCGTGCTGGTTGTGCAGGTAGTAGGTGATGGTCGCGTAGACCTGTTCCAGCGTCACCGAGCGATAGCGCGTGGCGATCTCCTCCGGGCTGGCGGCGTTGAGGTAGTCGTCGAGCACCGTCTCGATCCCTACCCGTGTGCCTTTGAGCCGGATGTCGTCCGGGTCAAGGAAGTTGAAGTAACTCTCCAGGTCCATCACTTCTGCTCTCAGCCCTGCGCGGCCTTCGCCGCGCGACGAGCGGCAGCTTCGGCCTTGAGCCGCTCGATCTCCTCCGGCGTGCGCTGCGCGCCGGCCGTGGTCGGCGGCGCAGCCTCGACGACGGGTGCGACCGATTCCGGCGCGGCAGCCGGCAACGGTGCAACCTCAATTGGTACAGGAGCGGCTTCGCCCCCAGCTTTCGCGGCGCGGCGAGCCGCGGCTTCGGCCTTCAGCCGCTCGATCTCCTCCGGCGTGCGCTGCGCCGGGGCTGTCGGGGCGGCCGGCGCGGCGGTCGCGGGAGTGACGGTTTCCTCTGCCGTCTCGGTCACCTGGGCCGCGCGCCGCGCGGCAGCTTCGGCCTTCAGCCGCTCGATCTCCTCCTCCGGCGTGCGTTTGGCCGGCGCGGCCGCGACGGTCTCAGCTTGCGCGGCCTGAGCGGCCTTGGCCGCGGCCCTCGCGGCCTTGGCCGCCTCCTTGGCAGCTTTCTCCGCTTCCTTGGCCGCCCGGATGGCCTCTTCTTCAGCCCAATCGGTTGGCCGGATCTGCGCGTAATAGGTCGTGGGCACGCGCAGCGCTTGCAGGTCGAACACCAGATACGGCATCCGCTCATGGGCGGCGATCTCGAAATCGTGGTTCATCTTGATAGCGTCGAACGGGCAAAACTCAGCGCACAGCCCGCAGTTCATGCAGATCGTCGTGTCGATGCAAAACTCGGCCGGGCGCGTAATCGGCTTGCCGTTCTCATCCTTGGCGCGCACAATCCAGATGCACTGCGGCGGGCACACCTTGGCGCAGATGCCGCACGCCGTGCAGCGATTCTCCCCGGTCTCCGCATCGTAAACGTGCATCGGGATGTAACGGAAGCGCTCCGGTAACTTGCGACGCTCCTCGGGATATTGGATGGTAAAAAGGCCCGTTTGCTCAGAGCCGATACGCTGCTCGATCTCTGCGCGGCCACCCACGTATCGACTGGGAATCCGTTTGACGTCGTCGACGTAGGTGCCGATGAACTCCTTCAGCGTGACGCCGAGGCCCTTGAGGATACCTGCTCCAAACATTCGGCGCTCCTTGAGCGGTAGAATGGCAGATTGGTAGATTGGTAGATTGGTAGATTAGTAGATTGGTAGATTGGCAGATTAGTGGACTGGGAATCGGTCTCCCAAGTTACCAATATACCAAGTTACCACGTTACCAATATACCAAGTTACCACGTTACCAATCTACCAGTTTCCCACGTTACCAATATACCAGGTTACCGATCCACTTCCCCCAACACAATATCAATCGCCCCCAAAATCACCACGCTATCCGCGATCTTGTGACCAACACACATCTTCTCCAGGCTGGTCAGGTTGATGAAGGTCGGCGCGCGCACGTGATACCGGTAGGGATTGGGTTTGCCGTCGCTGACCACGTAGAAGCCCAGCTCGCCCTTAGGTCCCTCGATGCGGGAGTACGCTTCGCCCGCTGGGACACGTATCTGATACTGTCTCTTGCCAGGCGGCATGATCGGACCTTCCGGCAGGCCATCCAACGCCTGCTTGAGGATGCGCAGGCTTTGGTAGATCTCATCCATGCGGACGCGGAACCGGGCCCAGACATCGCCCTCCGGCCGGCAGCACACGTCAAACTCGAATCGATCATAGATCGAGTAGGGCTGGACCTTGCGAATATCGTATGGCACGCCGGACGCGCGCAACATCGGGCCGGCCATGCTGTAGGCGATGGCCTCTGCCGCCGAGAGATGGCCCACCCCCCTGGCGCGCGCCAGGAAGATCTCGTTGCCCGCCAGCAAATCCTCGAACTGCTCCATCACGCGAGGCAGCCGATTCCATACCAGGTCGCGCGCCCGTTCCACCCATCCCGCGGGCAAATCGGCAAAGACGCCGCCAAACCGCATGTAGTTGCACATCATGCGCGAACCCGCCGCCGCCTCGAACAGGTCCAGGATCAACTCGCGCTCGCGCAACCCGTAGAGGGCCGGGGTGAAGTAAGCGCCCAGGTCGTTGAACAAGAAACCGACCGCGATGAAATGACTGATGATCCGGGTGAACTCCGCCATGATCACCCGGATGTAGTCGGCGCGCTCGGGCGCCTCCAGTCCCATCAGCTTTTCCACCGCCAGCACGTACCCCAGGTTGTTCGACATGGAAGTGATGTAGTCCAACCGGTCGGTGAAGGGGATGTTCATGATGTAGGTGTTGCGCTCGCCGATCTTCTCGTGGCAGCGGTGCAGGTAGCCGATCTCCGGCTCCAGCCCCACGACCTGCTCACCCTCGACCGCCACCACCATGCGAAACACGCCGTGGGTGCTGGGATGCTGCGGCCCCATGTTGATCAGCACGCGCTCGGTCTTGAGATCCTTGCCGTCGCCGTTCCCGCCCGCATCCACGCCCATGATCTTGCGATATTGCACCGTGGGCTGAGTGAACAGGTCAGGATCCCAGGCGACCGGGTAGGTGATGTTATCCTTCCACGGCACGCGATCCTCGGCCCACAGGTGCTTCCCATCCGGGTGGCGGCTCTTGAAAGGCTTGGTATCTTCCTCGTAATACGATTCCTTGTAGTCCTTGCGCAACGGCCAGCCCTGGAAGCCGTCCCACAGCAGGATGCGCCGCAGATTCGGGTGGCCGGCGAAGCGGATGCCCATCATATCGTAGACTTCCCGCTCCTGCAGGTCCGCGCCGGGCCAGATCGAGATCAGCGACGGTACGACCGAATTGACCTTATCGGGCAGGCGCACCTTGAGGACGAGCAGGTCCTTCGGCTTCGCCACGCCGTAGAGGTAATAGACCACCTCGAAGTATGGTGGCCAGTCCACGCTGGTGACCATCGAGAGGTAGTCGTAGCCCTGCTGGTCGCGCAGGTAGGTCGCCAGCTCGAGCAGCTTGTCGGCCGCGACCACCAGGCCGTTCGGAGTGGCTTCCAGCACCGCCCCCGAAACCGCGTCGTCGAAGGGGAGCGTCGAATCGGCAGCCGTCGTGAGTATTGTCGGATCAGCCATTGATAACCCTCGCCTCAGTTGGGTAAATCAGCCGACAGGTCTCCTGTCACTGATCCCAGTGATAGTGGGTCTCTTTCTCTGCATTGAGACGCCACGCCGAAAGACCCGCGCGTGACAGACGAATGATAGTTCCTATGCGCTTGGCCTTTGTATCGAACTCCGAATGGTGCAGAAAGCGCCGAACGAAACTTGCCACTTCGTCCTTTCCTACGGCAAGGTACACCAGGCAGTATTCTGCGTGGCAAAGGCCTGGCTCGTAGAAGTCCCCATCACGCGTGAAGAATGTCGGACGACGCAATTGGTGCAGAAAAGGGATGATCTTGTTGTCTGCCATTCCCTTCTGGCCTACATCCTGACCGATCTGGTGTATCGGAATGCGCCAACTCCGCAGCAGCCGACGTTGGTCTTCGCGGATGTTCTCGTCCAGGATGTTCACGTAGGCGTCAGCTCCACCACGAACTCATCGGTATGCTTAAAAAATGCCTCGCTCGCCAGTGTCACAGCTTCGGTAATGGCGTCTTTGGTGACGCTGCTGTGCCACTGCTCGATAATGGTCTCCCACGCCATGCCGCTGGCGACCATATCCAGCACATCGGACACAAAGACGCGCGTCCCGCGAAAAGTAGGCTTACCGTGGCAGATTTCAGGGTCGGCGACGATGTATCGTCCCAGAATTTGCGGCTTCCCGTTCTTTTTCATCTCAACACCTCGTTACCCATGCTCAACCTTCGCTGCGGTTAGCTTCTTCAGCGCATCCCGATCCTTCGGATTATACAGATCCGGCCCCAGCACGGGCATGGGCAGCGGCTCGTTGAGCTGATCTCGCTTGTACCACGGCGCAGTCCGCACCGACTGGCCCATGACCTTCTCGTGCACCTTCATCACGCCGTAGAGCAGCGCCTCGGGGGTTGGCGGGCAGCCGGGCACGTAGACATCCACCGGGAGGAATTTGTCGATGCCAGAGACGACGTTGTAGCCCTCCTTGAACGGTCCGCCAGAGATGGCGCACGCGCCCACCGCCAGCACGTACTTCGGCTCGGCCATCTGGTTGTAGAGGCGCACGATGTTGGGCGCCATCTTCTTGGTCACCGTGCCGGACACAAACATCAGGTCCGCCTGGCGCGGCGAGGCGCGGATGATCTCCATGCCGAAGCGGCTCAGGTCGAAGCGCGCGGCCATCATGGCCATGAACTCGATGGCGCAGCAAGCCAGGCCGAAGGCCATCGGCCACATCGAGCGCACCCGCCCCCAGTTGTAGACGTTGTCTATCGTCGTCAGGAAGACGTTTTTCTTCAGACCCTCGGGCCCTTCTGCCGAGTCAGATAGATTGACCATTGTCATCATCCTTGCTAATGGGACTATGTTGCAAAGATCGCCGAATCAACCGTGTCAGGGTAACTATAAACCTGGACGCCCAGCGTGTCGGCCACTGCTCGCGCCCGTTTGTCCACCATCGGCGAGATCACGATCTTACGAGAGGCGGTACAGTTATGTTTTCGCTCGTAGAAGCTGGCCTTGCGGTCGAAGAGGTACACGTCGCCCCGGCTCATGGAGGACTTGAGCTCGCAGATGATCAACAAACCATCGCGGATGACCAGGTCGAGTTCGACCTGGTCGGGGCGGCCAAACACCTCGCCCTCATCGTCGAACTCCACCACATTAAGAACCTGGACCGGAAAAGACTCCTCCAGGATACCCTTCATGGCAGTGCGGAAGGCTTCTTCGGTGTACAGTCCCCAGCGTGCCCCCAATGCACCGATAGTAGCATCGTGTTTCCGGGCAAGGTCCTCGATGGCTTCCAGCATGCGGTTTGTTTCGGCACGGTTTGCCGCCCACTGGATGGCTTGCTCCTCACGTTGCTTCTCCAGATTATCGAGGGTCCGGTTGATCTCTGCCTGGTTCTCATGCCACTTCCGGTCTTGCTCGGTCCACTGCGCGCCCTGCTCGGCCATCATCTGGTTGAGGACCGCCTGGTTCGCCTCCCACTTCCGGTCTTGCGCGGTCCACTGCGCGCCCTGCTCGGCCATCATCTGGTTGAGGACCGCCTGGTTCGCCTCCCACTTCCGGTCTTGCTCGGTCCACNNNCGGTCCACTGCGCGCCCTGCTCGGCCATCATCTGGTTGAGGACCGCCTGGTTCGCCTCCCACTTCCGGTCTTGCTCGGTCCACTGCGCGCCCTGCTCCTCCCACTTCTTACTTTCCTCTTCGCGGTTTCGGCGCAGCTCGTCAAGCAGGCGGTCGAAGCGGCTCTCCGTCTCGACCTGGTCGGCGAAGCGACCGCGCGTGATGCGAAGAATCACCTGCTGGACCTCGCGGTTTTGCTGCAGGATGAAAGGTAACTCTTGGACCACGATCTGTCGGATTTGCTGGGTCTCCATTGCGCACCTCGTACTTTTGACTGTTCACTTTCAATCGGCCGCCAAAAAGCCGGCGCGGTGCCTGGGCCTCTCTTCTGCCCGGCCCAGGACGTACACCACGCCGTCCGGCCGGTAGCCGATGCTCACCAGCCGCCAGCCATCGGCCAGCAGTTGGTTCACGCTGGCGATCTCCTCATCGGATGCGACGGTAATCTGACGAAGCTGGGTCAGGTCCCGCTCGCCGGGAGTTGCCATAGGTGTTTGGATTTCTGGCATGGGTCTCCGCCTCAGATAGTCAAGTAGCACCATTCTACAATAGAAAGAGGGGCGTGGCAAAAACACAGAAACCGGATAGCCAATTTTTCGGGGAATCGCTCGCTGTGGCCGGTCTCCTGACCGAGCCACGGTGGCTCGGTCAGGAGACCGGCCACAGCCACCCCGGATTACTGAGAAGATACTCTTAATGGTATAATGCATGAAAATGATCAGGGTGGCAGACAGGCGTTTCCCACCCCAATGATATGGATGCGTTTAGACTCAGTTGAAGACCAGCGCTGGTCATCCGCGTTTGATCGTCAAAGGAGACAACCATGCGGATAGCACTCATTGCGGACATCCACGGCAACCTGGTCGCGCTGGATACCGTGCTGATAGACATGACTCGTCATGGCCCGTTCGATCAAATCATCGTGGCCGGTGACCTGGTCTGGTCGGGACCCTGGCCGGCCGAGGTAGTGGACCGGGTCCGCGCGTTGAACGCGGTCGTCATCCAGGGGAACACCGATGCGTTCTTCTGCCGCACACCTGACGATACGCCCCCAGGCAAGTGCGAAGGCCGGTTCGCGGACCAACTCCTGTGGATGCAGGAACAGCTCGGCGCCGAGCGGATCAGTTATCTCGCCAACCTGCCGTTTGCCCACCGCGTGATCCCCGAACGCGGGCACGACCTGCTCATCGTTCACGCCAACCCCTGGGACTACGACCGCCCCATCATCCCGACGATGGACGAGACCGACCTGGACGCATTGCTGATGGGCGAACATAGCGAGCCGGACTGGGCCGCACTGGCGTTCGGCCATGTCCATGTGCCGTTCCGGCGGCGCTGGCGTGATCGGTTGCTGGTGGACGTGGCCAGCGCCGGCTCGCCTATGGACGGCGACCCGCGAGCCGTCTACGCGATCATGACCTGGGACGGCGCCGTCTGGCACGCCGAACACTATCGCGTGTTCTATGACACGCCGATCGTCGCCCACCAGATGCGCAACAGCGGACTGCCGCGCGGCAAGCACTTCGCCGAACGGTTGATGGGCGCCAGATACATCGGGCCGATCCGGATGTCGGCCGCGAGGGTGACAGGGTGACACGGTGACACGGTGACACGGTGACACGGTGAC
>PHCA01000128.1:0-2029 GCA_002842085.1 Chloroflexi bacterium HGW-Chloroflexi-1 | reverse complement strand
GATTCGCCGATTCGCCCATTCGCCCATTCGCTGATTTCTACAGGGTTACATGGAAACTAAATGGTACACCGGCAAAGGTGATGATGGCTACACCGGCCTATTAGGCCGGGGACGCGTGCCCAAGTACGACGAGCGCCCCAACGCCTACGGCGCCGTGGACGAAGTGTCGGCCGTCTTGGGGCTGGCGCGGGCGCAAGCGCGTGACGAGCGGATCCGCGGCCTGCTGCTGACCGTGCAGCGCGACCTCTACAACCTGATGGCCGACCTGGCCACCGTGCCCGAAACCGCGACCCGGGCGCCCTGGCTGGCCGTTGAGCGACTGACCTGGCTGGAGCAGATGACCGACGAGCTGGGTGCGGAGGTGACGATACCGCCCGCATTCATCGTGCCCGGCGACAGCATTGGCGGCGCGACGATCGAGATCGCCCGCACCGTGGTCCGCCGCGGCGAGCGGCTGGTGGCCCGGCTGGCACACGCGGGCAAGCTCCAGACCGATACGCCCCTGAAATACCTCAACCGGCTCTCGTCGCTGCTGTTTGTCCTCGCCCGGCTGGAAGACAAGGCGGAGGGGGTGAAGGATTTCACGTTGGCAGCGGAGGGGAACGACAAGTAAAACGTAACGCGGCTCCTGCCGCAACCAAAGGGCTGTCATTGCGAGGAACGCCGTTTGCGGTTGCGAGGCACGAAGCAAAGCAATCTCTGTCATGCGCGAGAGATTGCGGCAATCTCGATTGCTTCGCACAAATCGCTCGCAATGACAATGCTTCGTAACATTCTCGCGATCAACGCAAATGTCGCGGGGCAATACTATTAAACGAAATCCGTAAGAGTATACAAGCACCTATTCGCTTTACGTTTTTCGCATTACGCTTTACATAGCACCATTATGTCACTCAAAACACGGAGCGCATCCCATGTTACTCGGCGCACACATGTCGGTCGCCGGCGGCGTCAGCCAGGCTTTTGAGCGGGCCGCGTCGATCGGCATCAACACGATGCAGGTGTTCACCAAAAACCAGAACCGCTGGGAGCAGAAGTCGACCCCCCGGAAAGAGCTCGATCGCTGGTTTGCACGCCAGGTGGAGACCGGCATCGGCCCGGTCGTCTCTCACGCGGCCTACCTGATCAACCTGGGCTCGCCCAACGACGCGCTGTGGAAGAAGTCCGCGGACGCGCTGGCCGACGAGTTGACCCGCGCCGAGCAGTTGGGGATCCTGGGCGTGGTGCTGCACCCCGGCGCGCACATGCGCGCCGGCGAGGAGGCCGGCATCGCCCGCATCGTCGCCGGATTGGACCGCGCCCACGCGGCCACGCCCGGCTACCAGACCCTGACGCTGATCGAGAACACCGCCGGGCAGGGTTCTGTGTTGGGCTACACCTTCGAGCAGTTGCGCGCCATGTTGGAGGGTGTCGCCGACCCGGCGCGGATCGGCTTCTGCTTCGATACGTGCCACGCCTTCGCGGCCGGCTACGACATCCGCACGCCGGAGACCTGCGCCGAGACGATGGCCGCGTTCGACCGACTCCTCGGCCTGGCCCGGCTGAAGTGCTTCCACTTCGACGACAGCAAGAAGGGGCTCGGCTCACGCGTCGACCGCCACGACCACATCGGCGCCGGTCTGCTGGGCCTGGCGGCGTTCGGCTTCATCCTCAACGACGCGCGCTTCGCCGGCGTGCCCAAAATCCTGGAGACGCCGAAGAGCGAGGACATGCACGAAGACGTGGAAAATCTGAAGGTGCTGCGGGGATTGATCGAGGGGTGAAGGGGCGCCTGGCAAGCCGGAACCAAAAAGACTTCAACATGACGAATGTAACAACGTCAAGCTATTCAGCCTTACCAGCCTACCAATTTACCAACTTCCCAATTTCCCAATTTACCAATTTACCAATTTACCAATTTACCAATTTACCAATTTACCAATTTCCCAATTTACCAATTTACCAATTTACCAATTTACCAACTTCCCAACTTCCCAATCTACCCTTCGTATACAAACGGCGTGTCGGCCAGGTAGTCGGCCAGGGCGCC
>PHCA01000127.1:4420-10548 GCA_002842085.1 Chloroflexi bacterium HGW-Chloroflexi-1 | reverse complement strand
GTTTCAATCCACGCCCCCGCACGAGGGCGAACCCCGATTTCGGCCCGTAGCAATAGGCCGTGACGCGGCCAAGAGCTGTCCTTATCCGAAGGATTGCTCTTTCTATGTCTTAAGATGCGCCATTTCGACCTTGCCGGGGTTGCTGATGGTCTTGTTTGCCTCCTTTTTGCCGGAAGATGCTCGTCGTCCTGCTGATTCTTCCAGACCAGATGCCTCTGTCGTGCTTCTGGCGCAAAAATGAGTGTGGTTCTTGGCGCGTACCTCCTGGACTTGCCTGGGTGATTCCGGTACGCGCTGCGCCTCAGAGGATGATTGTGCCCTCCTGTTCGTACTTCTGCACGACGCCGTGGTGCTGCACGCGGCGACTCCAGTTGCTGCCCAACAGGTAGATGCGCAACGAATCGCGTTCCTTGTCCATGAGCGCGAGCAGCCTCGCTTCCAACATGGCCCACTGCGCCGGGTCTACGACGCACTCAAAAACCGACTTCTGTACTCGTTGACCGACGTTTTCGCACGCTTTAGCAATCCGTCGCAGCCGTTTGGCGCCGCTCGGCGTTTCCGTGTTTACGTCGTAGGTGACGAGCACCATCATGGCTGGCCTCCTCGTTGATTCTGTAGTGGTCAACGTGATTCTGCATCGAAGACAAACCGCGGATTGACGCGGATGCACGCAGATCAGAAGGGAAATCCGTGTTCATCTGCCGAGCGCTAAGCCCGCCGCAGCGCCATCTACGGCCTATTGCTCCGGTGGTTTCGTGCACCATGATCTTGACCATTACACCTCCTCGTTGATTCGGAGCGGTCCGCACGGGGCGATTACTTCCAATGAAAGGGCGGATAGCTGTCCAGATCGCCGCGCAGGTGCCTCGCCAGCAGTTGCGCCTGCACGAAGGGGATCAGCCCGATCGGGACGCTCTCCTCCAGAAAAGGGTGCTCCAACTCTTCACGTTTGCGTTTCTGCCAGGCAGTGATCAGCTCGCGCCGCGCCTTGTCGGCGAGACGGACGCTGGTCGGCGTCGTCTCGAAGTCTTTGCCCTGGAGCTGGCGGAGGTTGACTAAGGACAGGGCCAGCCGGTCGCACAACCAGGCGCGCAGCTCCTCCATCAGGTCGAGCGCCAGGCTTGGCCGCCCCGGCCGCAGCGCGTGCAGGAAGCCCATCGCCGGATCCAATCCTACTGCCTCCAGCGCCGAGCGGACGTCGTTGGCGAGCAGCGCATACAAGAAGGACATGATCGCGTTCATGTTGTCTAGCGGCGGCCGTCGTGAGCGACCTCGAAAGAAGAAGTCGTCTCGATTCGCCCGGATCATGCCATCGAAGACGCCGAAGTAGATGTAAGCTGCGCTGCCTTCCAGCCCGCGCAGCGTGTCAAGCCCGGCGTCGGGGCGGAGGTCTGCCACGATCGCTGCCATGCTTTCGGCCGCTTTCTTGAGGACAACGGCGGCGCTTGGATCGGTGTGCTCTCGCGTGGCGCGCAGCAAGACGTTGCGCGAGTTAGCGATCTTGCACACCACGAACCAGTAGGCCAGTTGGCTCGCCTTGGCTGGGTCGCTCGCGGCGGCATATTGAGCCTTCCTTAACAAAACATTGCCCCGCACCGGACCTTCCATGCGGCTATAGAAACGCCCGCTCTCGCTGAGGAAGGAGAGGCCGATGCCGCGTTCGCCCAAGAAACCCAGTAGCGGCGTGGACACCGTCGTGTGGCCGAAGCAGACGATGGACTCCACCGTGTGAGCCGGCACTCGTACCTTCTCTTCTCCTCCAACATGGACACAGATCGTTTCGCCTTGTTTCGAGATGTACGAATCCTCTGTAATAACGTAGAGCACGTTGAGCAGGTGCTTCATGGCGCCTCCCCCTGGGCAGCCTGCAACAGCCGGGAAAGATAATCCTTTCCGCTGCGGCGCATCCTGGGCAGGCAGATGTCTACCATCGAGCACCCTTTGCACCGGCTGCTGCGCCGTGGCGCTGGTATCTGACCGGCTTTCAACATGGCGTGAAGCTGGCTTGCCCCTTCTTCCACCAACTTGCGCAGCCGATCATCCAGCGAAACGGCCTGGCGCCGATGGTCGGCTTCGTAAAACAGGTAGCCTTCGGCGATCCGGCAACCCAGCATCTCCTCCAGGCACATCGCCTGCGCGCACAACTGAACCTCGTACTCGGTCTTATCACGTCGCGCTCCGTGCTTGAACTCAACGGGAACCAGCCGCCACTTCTCCTCGTAGCCGGGCACGGTGACGCCATCGGTGGCAGCCTGCATCTCGACGCAGTCCGCTTTGCCAGCCAATCCCAAGTGCAGCGAGCGCAACCACAGCCCGCGCAGCGACAGGCTGGGCCCGCGTTTCTCGTGGCCTTCCTGGTGTACCCGCTCGTGAATCAGCGTGCCCTCGGCGGTAAATTGGTTATCCGCCCATTGCTGATCCACGAGCAGCAGCGCGGCCCGCCGCGGGCAGTAGTAGTACTGCGACAGGTACGAGAGGGGAATCAGTTCCTCTTCATCCATAGCGGCTCTTTGTATCAGACCTTTGAGGTCTCACAGACCTCGAAGGTCTCAATCATCCGTTTGACGCGCCCAGGCAAAGATGCTATCATAACCATAGTTCGGCGCTCGCTCAATTCACGCATTGTTTGGTTGGCTTGTTGCGAGCCTCAGGAGGTGCCCATGACTGTGCTCACTCTGCGCTTATCCAACCAACCGGTTATTACCCTGCCGGCAGAACTGGCGCGCCTGGCGGGTCTGGAAGAGGGTCAGGTTCAGGTGATCTCCAATCAGCAGCGGGTAACGGTTGTGCCTGTGCCCGTCCGGGCCGATTACGCGGTGCAGTGGGAAAGCATGGCGGCTATCCTGCGTGAGCAAGCTACGCAATTCGACCTGACCCCGGCCGACCGCCGTGACGCATCGTACTGGGAAACAGTCGCTCCGCTGTTTGCGGAAGCCGAACGGCTTGTTGGTTCAGCCTGAGATCCGGCCCATGACACCTTTCAGCATTTCACCTGAACGCGGCCACTTATATTGGGCGCAGGCGCCTTATCTGCCGGAACCCCCGCTCGATGTGTTGGGACGGGGGCAGAAGGGCGAAGTGCGCGTTGCGCTCACGTTCAAGACACGCCCCGTGCTGGTAGTTCAGAATCGCCAAGATAACGTTCACCCGTCCTATCCTTTCGTCCTCGTGGCTGCCGTCCATTCGATCAAACCGGGCGAACTCGACAAGCTGCGCCGGATCAACCACCCAACCGATTTCCTGTTTTCGCCGGCCGAGTGCGGGCTGAACAAGCCGTCGGTCGTGTTTCTCAGCCAGCTCCTGACCCTCCACAAGAACCTGCTTCAGGATCACATCGGCGTGTTATCTCCGGTGAGATTAGCTGAACTGAACGTGAAGCTGGCGTTAGCCCTGGGCCTGGTGGAGGGTCAGTTTTAGCCGCGCGCCGCTATTCTACCTTCACCCAATCCAGCCCCTTCGGCAGCTCACCCCACGACACGCTTGCCTTTCCGCCTTCGAACTGGGCAAACCCGATTTGCACACCCGCCGGCAACTGGCTCAGCCGCACCGTTAGCTCATAGTGCCGATAGCTACGGGCCAACTCCACGTCGGACCGCCGGCTGATCTGCACCAGATCGAATAGCCGGTGGGCCGGCGCGCAGCCGAGTTTCGCCTGCCGTACGCATTGCGTTGGGTCGCTGTCAGTGCCGACGTGCTTGAAGATGATCAGCGGCGGCACAGTGGACATAAACCCCTTGCTGGACGACCGGTCATGCTCGTACATGCCCAGCAACGCCTCCCAGAGCAGGCTCAGATCCGCGTCGGAGAAGCCGGTCTCGTCCGCCAGGTGCGCGCTGACGAAACCGCGGCCCTCGTAGAGGCCGTAGGGGATCAGTTGCTTGCGGCCCATGGTACGGAGCTTGTCTTCCGGCCGTTCGGCTTCCCATTTGACATGCTCTGCAAATGAGAAGTCGTCTTTGCCTCCTGCCACGGCCATGCGGGTGATGGACACATCCAGCGGCAGAATGGTGTCTATTGATCGCAGGAAGGGGAGCTGCACCGGGCCGCGTACCTGGCCTGCGTTCGCACCCGTGGAGAGCACCCCGCCGAAGGTCCGCACGTCGTAGTAGTTCTCACAGAGCCACTTGCGCGCATCGTGAACGCCAGCTTTTTCTTTGACCTTCGCCTTCGGATCGTGTTTGGTCTCCTCCCACGCCTGGGCGATGAACTTGTTGATGTTGGTGGCCTGCTGGACGATGATGTTGTGGCCCGGCTCGCCGCCGCGGGCTACCTGCACGTAGTTGCGAATCCGCCGCTTGACCGCCACATCCGAAATCAGGCCGTGCATGTCCTGCGGATCAATGCGCGGCGCGTTGCCCGCGTCCGGGTCGCCGTTTGGATTGCCGTCGATGCACTCCACGAAGTACATGAACTCGTAACGATTGTTGAGCGCCATTTCAGTTGCCTCCTTCATTGGCTGCGGGGGTAGTCGTGTTTTCGGCTTTCACGCCGGTGTACATCTCTGCTTTCTGTTGGTAGTAGCCGAGAGCGAACAGCGTTTGTCCTTCCAGGTCGAGAATGGCGGGGGGCTTGTCACCGAGCCTGGTCATGATCTCGGCGATCTGCCGCTCGTACCACACGGCCAGGCCCTTGCTTTCGATCTTCTGCAGGTGATACTGGGCGTTGCGCACCAGCCGGCCCAGCACCAGCGACGGGGTCGTGCTGGCGGCCGCGTAGTAGCGCTGCACCACACCGGCTCCCACGTCCCCCAATGCTTTCTCTTGCACTGCCGCCAGCACGGCCATCAGCCGGCCGGCTTGATAGGCGGCCGCGGGGTGGTCCTTGTTTACCTTCGCCTCCATAGCTGTCTCCTTGTTCGATTTCTTGTCGGCCTTGCGGACGAGCCAGGCCTTGAGCACGGCGCAGGCGACCCGATCCAGGTTGCCTGTGCTTTGTTCGTCGTCTTCGCGCAGCAGCCGCGAGCGGGTGTAGGCCAGCGCGCCCTGGGCTGCGGTATCAGGCAGCGCCCCGCCCTCCAGGATCGTACGCCACAGCCTGGGCAGCAGCGGCGCCAACTGCTTGTCAATGCGGCCGGACGTATCCTGGTATTTCTCGCCGGGGCGGTAACTCACCAGCCGGGTGAGTAGTCCGCGCAGCTTGGGCGGCTCAGCCATCTCGCCGCCGCGTGGCTTGATGATCTCCAGGGTGTCGTACCAGGCGTTCACGCTCTCCACCAGCCGGACGAAGTCGCCGGTGAACCAATCCCTCACCATCACGCGACCACCGGAGCCGGAGACTTGCAGCACGAAGTAACGGTTGCCAGCCAACTCCGGCCGCCTGCCAGCGCGCACGGCGGTCAGTAGTTCCCGCGCCTTGATTCGTGCGCTGGCCGCATCGCTCTCGTCACCACCGAAGCTCACGATGGCGGCAAACGGGTCGTCCTCGTCCGGAATCGGCTGGTCATACCAATGCAGCATCAGCGCGCCCCCCAGCGGGGGCGGCGCCTGTGCAACGAGGTGATCGAGGGCTGACCGGTACACCGCCACGGCCGCTTCTGAGCAAGCTGCGTTGGCTGATTGGGTCAGCCCATAGGAAGTGAATGCCTCTTTGTCGAAGCTGATCAGGGTCGAGCCGGACGGTTGACCCCCAACCCGTGATAAGCCAGAAACCTTTGCATGAGTGGGAACAGGCGATACCATGTCTCCGCTGAGAAGACAGATCATCGGCGCAGTTTCTTGGTCAGCCTCGTGGAGCGATGACCGGTAGTGCTGCCACCACGGCTGCCACTCGGTCATCTCCGGCGCTAACCGCAATCCCACTCGAAAAGTGATGGTGTCGGTCGGCTTGGCTTTCCGGACTTCCAGCGCAGCATTCACCTGTGCAACGACAACAGCATCCTCTAACGCTTGTGCGCACCACCGAAGGTCAGGACACTCGGCTGAGGCCTGGTGGAGCAGTTGAACGAAGCATCCCCGTTTTTCAGCGTGTTTAGTGTCGCCTTCTTCGCTCCCGTATCTCGTCACTACTGCTGCCGAGTCAAGCAGGAAATGGCTGCGCGCCGTCTTCCCAGAGACAAGCTCACTTTGCTCCAAGTGTGGGCACACGAAGTCGTCTTGCCCACGTTCCATTTCTACCACATCTACGTACTG
>PHCA01000127.1:0-4308 GCA_002842085.1 Chloroflexi bacterium HGW-Chloroflexi-1 | reverse complement strand
AGGTCAAACACGTCGTACAGCATCCAGCCGATGTCAACGCTCTCTGCGACGGGCTGAACTTCGGCGTGAGCTGGCTCGAAGTAAGCCACAAACTCGCGACAGCCGAGGTAGGGCTGGTAGAAGCACTTGCCGCCTGTGATCCGGCGCGCCGCCTGCTCCTCCAGCGCGCGCGGCCGGCCTTCCGCGCCCGGCCGCGGGTGGATGTGGGCGTGGATCCGATAACGCACGTCCCGCAACGCCATGGTCTGGCGCTGCGTCCGGCCCATCATGTCGCTGCCAGTCGTCGCTTGCGTGGCGTCGCAGAGGATGATCGGCCCGTCGCCGCCGGTCATGCCCTTCTTCACCGCGTTTGCGTTGATCTTCTCCTTCACCTCGTTGCGGCGCAGCGCGATGAACTTGATCGGGTTCAGCACGTCAATGCGATCAATGCGCCAGCCGAACTCCTCCGGCTTGGCGTAGATGGCGTCCAGCACCCCGCGCGCCGCCGAGGGCGTCATCACCGGGTAACTGAAACGCTCCACTTTGGTCTCGGGGCGGGTGAAGCACGCGAAATCGCCCCACACTTCCACCACAAACGTCTGCATGGTCGGTTCACCTCCTCGTCATTCACGACAGGTAGCGCGAGTCGCTGGGGGCCTCGTCCATCTTCAGCCCCATGTTCTCGTCGTAGGCGCTCTCTTGCAACAAGATGTACCAGCCTGACGGTTCTCCGTCGCGTGTTTTCACCTCCTCGCAGATTTCCAGCAATGGGCCCTTGATGTAGCCACGCACGCCCACGGCGAGCGAGCGGGCCTCGCGCAGCCACCTGGCAGTAATGCCTTCGGCGCGCACCTGTTCCTTCAGCCTCTTGAAAGCATCCCCCTGCGGCGCGTAGGACACGAGCACGTTGGCGCCTGTGCCGTCAATCCAGCGGTACTTCTCGGCCGTCCCGACGAAATCCAGGGCTGTGATCGCCTCATCCAGCCCCTTGGCGATCTTCCGTTCCGGCTTGTCCACCTCGTAGTAACGCTTGAAATACTCCTGAACGACGTCCGGGTCGAGCAGGTCAAGATCGGGCCGACTCTTGAGCATCCCTGAAAGCGTTACGGCGGCATGCTCGTAGTCGTTGGATGGGTACAAAATGCGCTCGTCTGGCGGTCGGAAGACGTGTACCGTGCCTGCGGCCAGCTTGCCCTCACGGTTGCAGCGGCCGGCGGCCTGGGCGATGGCATCCAGCGGGGCCAGCGCACGCCAAACAGCCGGAAAGTCAATGTCCACACCGGCTTCCACGCACTGGGTCGAGATCAACCGGCAGGGCAGGCCCTTGCACAGCCTGGTCTTGACCTCGGCCAGCACCTGCAGCCGATGCGCCGGGCACATGTTGGTCGAGAGGTGATAGGTTCCGTCCGGTGAGAGCTGCCACACTCGGCAGAAAAGGTCGGCCGCGTGCCGCCGCAGGTTCACGATGACGAGCGCCTGTTTTTCTCCCGCGATGAGGCCTGCCAACGTGTCCCAATCGGTGGTCTGTTTTGGCCACGCGACTCGCACGCGGCGCGCCCGATCGAACAGCCGCAGCTCATCGCTGACGACTTCCAGCGGCCGCCAGCCTGTGACACTGCGACGCTTTGCCTTTTCAGCTCGCTCATAAGCCGTCTCGAGGGCCGGTTGAGTAGCGGTGGAAAAGAGCACCGATGCGCCGTAGCTGGACTGGAGATGCGACAGCGCAGCCAGCGTCGGCACCACCAAACCCACCGGCATGGTCTGGGCCTCATCGAACATGATCACCGAGCACGCCAGGCGGTGCAGCTTGCGGCAGTCGCCGGGCCGGTTAGCGAATAATGACTCGAAGAAGCGCACAGTGGTGGTCACGATGATCGGCGCATCCCAGTTCTGCGCAGCCAATCGCGTTTGATCTTCATAACCGCCTGGCTCGCCCGCCAGGCTGTGATCTTGCAGAACATAGTTCGGCGGCATCTCGGTGAAAACGTCCCGTTCGTACACCCGTGCAGATTGGTCAATGATGCTCAGGTAAGGCAGCACGACGACCACCCGTCGCAGCCCGTGGGTCAACGCGTGCTTCAGCGCGAAGCCCATCATCGCCAGCGTCTTTCCTGCGCCGGTCGGGGCGGTAAGGGTGAACAAGCCGGGCGGTCGCGCCGCGGCATCCAGGCACGCCTGCATCAGGTCGTTACGCAGCGCCAGCATCTCAGCCGAGGCGCCGCGGGCGATGGCTTGAACCTGGACTTGCCCGATGTGCGCCCGTAGCAGCTCAAGTCCGCGTTCGGGTTCCAATGCCGGGCCGCCCTCGCGCACGCGGTAGCCGTCCGGCCCTTCGTCAAAATGCGCCGCTGTCGCAAGATAGTCGGCGTCCACCAGCGCCGAAAAGAGCATCCGGGCGTCCAGCATGGTTGCTTCGTACAGCTTCGCCTGCCCCTGCTTTGTCAGGCGCGATTCACCAGCAGGCGGCCAGACGCCGCCATCGGCCTCGTAGCGTGTGGTCAGCGCTTCCAGGTTCGTTGAGGCGTAGCGTCGGCCATCTTTCCCAGGTTTGTCCATCTTGAGGCTGGCTTTGAGGTCGCTGATGTTCGCACTCTGCAATCCGCCGTGGTGCCCCTGGATCGCCAGCGTGACCGCGACGCCGTTATTGCCGTAGCGCCTGAGGACTGCATGGGCGCCGGGCGTGCTGTGGTCAACTTTGCGTTCAGTGCCCGCCAGGACGCCCTGGAACAGTTCGCCGTATTTGCCCAGATCGTGCAGCAAGCCGGCGGCCTGGCCCTCCCACGCGCTGCCCCACACGGCGGTGAAGGCTTCGGCCAGCTCGGCCACGCGCTGCACGTGCTTCATGACAGTTTCTTCCTTCTCCATGTTGTTCTTGGAATGGGCCTTGTACTGCACGACTTCGGCTGATCTCATTCGCCTCCCTCCCTGATTAGGGCTAAGGACTTAATAACTTACCCAAGCGCTCCGGCAAATGAAGGGGGGATTCGCCCAAGTTATTTAATTCTCAGTCCTTAGCGCCGCCAGTCGATGCTCCTCCCGCACCCGCTCCCCCAACCACCCCGGCTCCACCACCCGCACCCGGCTCCCGTAGTACAGCAACCAGTTCACCATCTCCGGCGTGATGCCTACGTGGAACATCACCCGCACGCGACCGTCGGACAGCGTCTCGCTTTGCTGCGTGGGGTGCCACTGCTCTTCGGCCACCCAGCGGCCAGCCTCCGGCTCAAACAGTAGCTCCACCGGCTCCGGCTCGCCCGCCGCGCCGCGCATCATGCCCCAGGCGTTGCCCAGGTAGGCCTCCAGGTCAAAGCTCGCGGGGACGGTGTAGGGCGTATCGAGCAATACGGCCGCTCGCACGCGGTCCACCTTGAACTGAAGCACATTGCTCCGTTTGTGGTCGAAGGCGATCATGTGCCATGAGCGGCCGTAGGGCAGAATCTGATACGGCTCGACGACCCGCTGGCCGATCTCGCCGTCGCGCGAGCCGGTGGCGTAGGAAATCCGTACCTGGCGGCGTTCGATCCAGGCGCGGTGCAGGATCGTCAGCATCGTCTGACGCTGGCTGCTTGTCGCCCGGGTGGGCAATCGCTCGGTCGCCTCGCGCAGCATCGGCCGGAAGGTGTCTGGGAACAGGGTCTCCAGCCTGGCGATGGCCGCGGCCAGCTCGGCCGAGTTGACGCCAGGGATCGCTTGCGCGGCGCGTGCCGCGGTCAACAGCGCCAGTGCTTCGAAGAAGGAGTACGTGGTGGTCGGCAGGTGCGGCAGTCGCTCGAAGTAGTAGCCGTCGCCGTCGTTGAGCAGGGAGAGGCCCAGTCGGACCCGAATCAGGCCCAGATCCTTCTGGATCATGCGCTCGCCCAACTCGTAATGCTCGGCCAGCTTCTTGCGTGTCCAGTAGCGGGGACGAATGGCTATCTGCTGGATGATGTCAAGCACACGCGCCGTGCGCCGAATCTGATCGTCTCGGCCACCCTCTGTCATGCGGTCGTTCTCCATGATGCGTCATGCCCTCCCAGTGCGATTTCAACCATAGTATACCAGAAGGATGGGAACACATCGGTTCCCCCCACGTCGAGATTCCCAGCAAACTAAAGGGAAACACGGACCTCCCGCCAGAATGAGCGGAAGAATGCCGAAGGCGTTGGGCTTTCTCTTGTGATCTACTCATGAGCCGCGCTATGGTATGGTATTACTCCGCGACATTTGCGTTGATCGCGAGAATCTTTGGCGGCGTCATTGCGAGCGCAGTTTGCGAAGCAATCGGGGATTGCTTCGTCGCAAAGAACGCTCCTCGCCACAGCGAGGCCCTCGCCACAGCGAGGCCCTCGC
>PHCA01000415.1 GCA_002842085.1 Chloroflexi bacterium HGW-Chloroflexi-1 | reverse complement strand
GACGAATTGGGCATCCAGGCGCCCGCGTATGCCTAAACCGCGTGTCACGGCCGAGCAACGGCGGGTAGTAGAGGAACGCGCCCAGGGTTGCTGCGAATACTGCCTCAACCAGGCGCGCTTTTCGTCGCAGCCTTTTGCCGTGGAGCACATCATCCCTACGATCAAAGGCGGGGAGACCACGCTCGACAACCTGGCGCTCTCGTGTCAGGGATGCAACAACCACAAGTATGACAAAATCGAGGGCTTCGACCCTGTCGGCAAGAAAACGGCGCCGCTCTATCAGCCGCGACGCCAGAAGTGGAGCGACCACTTCGTCTGGAATTACGACTGCACGCTGATCATCGGCATCACCCCAACCGGACGCGCGACGGTCGAGGCGTTGCACCTGAATCGGGAAGGGCTGGTCAATTTGCGCCGGCTGCTGTATGCCGCGCGAAAGCACCCGCCAGTCAGGTGACCGGCGTTTCCGAAGCGCTGGTCACTTTTTGTTTGCATCACCGTGTCGCCGTCGCGGTCGGCGCGGGCGTGCCGAGCAGACCGGGCAGCAGCGTGCCCACCGCGGGGACCAGTCCCGCGGGCACGGTCGGCAGGGTCACGCGGCCGGTCGGGAGCGGTGGCACTGTTACCGGCAAGGCTGGCAGACGGAGCCTGAACCGACGACTGTCATCGACACCGCGCCTCCGATGGCGGAACAGGCCTCCACCCCCATCCTCATCGACCACACCACCACCGACCTGACTCGCATCCCCCCCCGCCTGGCTCGCCGTCGCGCGGCGCGACGTCGTCTGGCTCTACGGCTGGGGTGCGGCGCCGGCGCAGAGCGATCCACCGGCGTTGCGGCTGGCCGACGACGACGGCTGGAGCTGGGATCCCGGCGAGCTGCTGGCGAAGGCGCGGGGCTACCTGAACGATCCGGCCATCGGCCCGCAGGTCACGGCGTTCATGTGGTCGTGGTGCGGCGAGATGTCCGACGCGGAGACCCCGGTTCAGCAGTATCTCGACATAATGACGCAGTTGGAGGCCGAGTACCCGCACGTGCGCTTCGTCTATATGACCGGCCACACCGACGGCGGCAGCGCTGAGCTGGCGGCCAACAACGACCTGGTGCGGGACTATGTGCGCGCGCACGGCAAACTCCTCTACGATTTCGCCGACATCGAGAGCTGGGACCCTGACGGGAATTACTACGGGGAGACGGACGACAGTTGCCCCTGGTGTGGCAGTTGG
>PHCA01000126.1 GCA_002842085.1 Chloroflexi bacterium HGW-Chloroflexi-1 | reverse complement strand
CATCTCACAACCCCTCCCGCACGTTCTGCGCCGCGGCCTGCGTCATCCCCGGCGCCGCGGCCAATTCCGCCACCGTCGCCTGGCGGATGGCTTCCAGCGAGCCAAAATGCTCGAGCAACGCCTTGCGCCGGGCCGGGCCGATGCCGGGTATGGCGTCAAGCTGCGAGGCCACCGCGGCCTGGCTGCGCTTCTGGCGATGAAAGGTGATCGCGAAGCGGTGCGCTTCGTCGCGGATGCGCTGGACCAGGAACAGCCCCTGGCTGCCCGGCGTCAGGAGGATGCCCTCGGCGCGGCCGGGCAGGAACAACTCCTCCCGCTGCTTGGCCAAACCCGCCACCGGCACCACTTCGGTCAGCCCGAACTCCGCCAGCACCGCCATCGCTACGCCCAACTGCCCCTTGCCGCCGTCCACGATCAGCAAATTCGGCAACAGCCGCCAGGCCGCGCTCGATGGCCGCGCCTTCTGCCCCGGATCGGGCATCGCATCCTCCACGGCCCGGCGAAAACGGCGCCGCAACACCTCCCGCATGGCCGCGTAGTCGTCCGGCTCGCCGTGCGCGCCCTTGCCCTTCACGGTGAAACGGCGGTAATCGCTCTTGGCGGGTGTGCCCCTGGTGAAGACCACCATGCTGCCCACGGTGTGGGCGCCCTGCAAAGTCGAAATGTCGAAACACTCGATGCGGCCCGGCGGGGTCGGGAGCGCCAGCGCATCTTGCAACTGAGTCAGCGCCTCGGTCAGCCGGTTGGTGTCCGCCTGCCACTGGGCCTGCAAACTGGTCAGGGTCGCGGCGGCATTTTCCGCGGCCATCTGCACCAACGCCCGTTTGGGGCCGCGTTTGGGCACGCGCAGCATGACCTTGCCGCCGTTGCGCTTACTCCGCAACCACTGCTCGATGATCAGCCGCTCGTCCAGGTCCTCGGGCAACAGGATGCTCGGCGGCACGAAAGCCGCCTCATCGTAAAACTGCTGGACGAAAGCCGCGATCAGCTCGCCGTTCTGGTCGCTGTCCACGCCCTCCAGCACAAAGCTCTCCCGGCCGATCAGTTTCCCGCGGCGGATGAAGAACACCTGGACACACGCCTCGCCCGTGCGCGCATCCTGCGCAAACGCGATCACGTCCTGGTCTTCCTGCTTGCCGCTGACCACCTTCTGCCGCTCGACGATCTGCCGGGCAGCCCGGATCTGGTCCCGCAACTGGGCCGCGCGCTCGAACTGGAGCTGTTCGGCCGCGGTCGCCATGTACGCGGTCATTTGGGCCAACGCCGCGTCGCTGTCCCCCTCCAGAAAATCGGCCAGCCCGCCGATGATCTCTCGATAGGCTGTCCGGTCCACCGCGCCGATGCACGGGCCGGCGCAGCGTTTGATGTGGTAGTAGAGGCACGGCTTGGGGTCGCGACCGGTGATCTCCCGGCTGCAATCCAGGTAGGGGAAGACCCGGCGCAGCGCGTCCAGCGTCTGGCGCACCGCGTAGCCCGAGGTGAATGGCCCGTAGTAACGCGCGCCGTCCCGCTCCATGCGCCGGACGATGCTGATCCTGGGGTAATCCTCCTGCCAGTGGATCTTGATGTACGGGTAGGTCTTGTCGTCCCGGAGGCGAATGTTGAAACGCGGCCGGTAGCGTTTGATCAGCTCGTTTTCCAGGATCAACGCTTCCAGCTCAGTGTCCGTGACGATCCACTCCAGGTCGGCGATCTCGCCCACCAGGCGTCGCGTGCGCGGCTCGTGCCGCGCGCCGGCCTGAAAGTACGAGCGCACCCGATGCTTCAGCACCACCGCCTTGCCGACGTAGATGACCTTCCGATCCGCGGCGCGGTAGATGTAGACGCCGGGCCGTTCGGGCAGGGTGTCCAGTTTTTGGGCGAAGTCGGGCGGGTGGGTGGCGTTCACGATGTTGAGCTGGGCTGCTCGATCAGCTCGATCAAAAAAGGCAGATTGGGTCTGGTGAAGCTCATCTCCGGTGCGGGAATACGCTGGTGTTTGATGTCGGGTGGGACGTGTTTGTGATGCGGGTGCGTGCTCTGCAGCTCGGGGACGGTCGGATGGGGCATCGAGTCGTACCACCACAGCGTTTCGCCCTGGAACGTCAGTTCATAGGAATACTTGAGAATTCGGTGGGCGACAAAATCAAGCTGCTCGAACACGCGTAGAACGTGCCCGGAACGAAATATGACCTCGCCGCGCGTAATGCCGCCCGTGCGGTTGACCGTGAACACAGCCAGTGTGTGGCCTGCCACAGTAGAACGGTCGGCCAGAAGGAAGAAAACCAGGCGGGTGTACTCGCCATACGTATCCAGGCTCATCGGTCAAGCCGCCACTTGAAGCTGATGGATGTGCAGATCGAAAAGCGACGCGGGTGCGACGAGCTCGTTCAAGCGTTGTTGGATAGCGTGATCGTAACGCACGCGCCGATCCTGGTAAATCTCGTACCAACCCGCCCATTCGAGATATTCGCGAATTTCGGCGGAGTCCTCGTCGCGGAGCAGGCCCTGCTCGTAGAGCCGATAGAACGTCTCCGACAGCAGGCTATACTTCTGCTCAAACCAACGTTGGGCGGCCTCTGCTTCATAGATATCCCGCATCAGGTCTTCAGCCGTGAATGTCTCTTGGATCATCATGTGCCTCCAGTTCTATGGATTATAGTCCAATCCGGCCCTCCGCGCAAGCAATCGCGCAGCATGACGGTGCGGCTCGCATTGGAGGTGCTCGGCCGCGGCCTGCATCCGGCTGGTCAACTGGGCCAGCGCCTCGTCGGTGTCCCTTTCCAGGAACTCGGCCAGGCCGGCAATGATCTGGCGGTAGCCTGCGCGATCCACCGCGCCGATGCACAGCCCCGCGCACCGCTCGATGTGGTAGTAGAGGCACGGCTTGGGGTCACGGCCGGTGATCTCGCGGGTGCAATCCAGGTAGAGGAAGACCCGGCGCAGTGCATCGAGGGTCTGGCGCACCGCGAAGCCCGATGTGAAGGGGCCGAAGTAGCGTCCGCCGTCCCGCTCCATGCGCCGGACGATGCTGATCCTGGGGTAATCCTCCTGCCAGTGAATCTTGATGTACGGGTAGGTCTTGTCGTCCCGGAGGCGGATGTTGAAGCGCGGGCGGTAGCGTTTGATCAGCTCGTTTTCCAGGATCAACGCTTCCAGCTCAGTGTCCGTGACGATCCATTCCAGGTCGGCGATTTCGCCCACCAGGCGCAGCGTCTTCGGGTCGTGGCGCGCGCTGGCGTGAAAATAGGAACGCACGCGGTTACGCAGCACCACCGCCTTGCCGACGTAGATCACCGTCTGCCCGGCGTCGCGCATCAAGTAGACCCCCGGCCGTTCGGGCAAGGTGTCCAGTTTCTGGGCGCAGTCGGAGGGGCGGGTGGCGTTCACGACGCTATTCTAGCACGCGAAAGGACGGCGGTCAATCGCAACAGGATTGGATGGCAAGGACGTTTCATTCTCAGTTCGCGCGGCGCCAGGCGCTCTGGATAGCTGTCTAGCGCTCCGTTTGACTTGCGTTTTATCTCCTTGTCTTGTAAGATGTGCGAAAGGAGGATAATCATGCAAACGGCAATCACAAGACGTGGACAGACCGTCATTCCGGCGCCCATTCGGAAACGCTATCAGATCTCAGAAGGGGATCACCTCGTCTGGCTGGATGATGGCAGGACCATCCAGGTCATCCCCGTGCCGGCTGATGCAGTAAGGGAACTGCGCGGGCTTGGTCGTGGGGAGAAGCTGGTTGAGAAATTGTTGGCTGCCCGGCGCGAAGACCGCGATCATGAACGCTAACCGTTTCCTTCTGGACACTTCGGCCATCCTGACATTGATCGAAGATGAAGACGGAGCCGACCGGGTCGAAGAGGTGCTTCGTCGCGAGACAGCGCTGCTGCCCTGGCCGGTGTTATTGGAAGCATACTATATCAGCCAGCAAGAACGGGGTGAGGCGGAAGCCAATCGTCGCTATGCCTTGATCAAGCAGTTGCCGGTGAAGGTCATGTGGGAGATCGATGAGGCAACCTTGCTGACGGCCGCCCGGCTGAAAGCGACTCAGCACCTCTCGCTGGCAGATGCCATGATCGCGGCCTATGCGATCCGGACACAGGCCACATTGCTGCACAAAGACCCCGAGTTCGATGCCTTGACCGATCTGGTGGCCCTCGAAGCTCTGCCCTACAAGAACCAAAGTTGAGCTTTCTCTTTCTGGGTTCGCACCCTGCTACGCCGCCGACTAATACGCGCCCTCTCCGCGCAAAACCGCCGGCAGCGTGCGGAGCAGGATCGCCAGATCTCGCCGCAGCGAGTAGTGCTCGATGTAGTCCAGCTCCAGCGCCAGCCGCTGCTCGAACGGCAGGTCCCCGCGGCCGTTGACCTGCATGGGGCCGGTCATGCCGGGCTTGACCGCCAGCCGGCGGCGCTGATCGTCGGTGTATCGGGTGACCAGCGCGTCCTCTTCCGGCCGCGGCCCCACCATGCTCATCTCCCCGGCCAGCACGTTGACCAGTTGGGGCAGCTCGTCCAGGCTGAAGCGCCGCAGAAAACGTCCCACCCGCGTCACCCGCGGGTCGTCCCGCAGCTTGAACGCGGGCTGAGACAGCGCATCCAGGTTCACCAATTGCGGCAACTGCGCTTCGGCGCGATCCACCATGGTGCGGAACTTGAAGATGCGGAACGGCTGGCCATTCTGGCCGACGCGGGTTTGGACGAAAATGGCCGGGCCGGAAGAATTCAGCCTGACCGCCAGCGCGATGATCGCCATAGGCAGAGCGGACAGGATCAATCCGCCGAGGGCCACCGTCAGGTCGATCAGGCGCTTGAGGACCCGCTGCCAACCGCTGAGCGCCGGGCGACGCGCCCCGACCTGGCCGCGAAAACGCACCAGCCCCAGCGCGAAGCCGCTCCCCAACGCCAGCGCCCGCACCCACAAGAGCCCCACAGCCGGCAACAAGACGCCCCGATCCCGCCGTCCAGCCTTGACTAGAAACGGACCGGCGCTGGCCAAAAAGGCCAGCGCCGAAATGGCCGCCACAACAAAACCCAACGACCAGAGGTGGCCCATCGACAAACTGACCAACGAACCCACCAGCAAACCGGCCAACATCGCAGCCGCCAGCCCCATCTGGAGTTTCAACGTCTGCGGCGTGTGAGAGTCCTTGACCATCCGGCCGGGGTGCCAACGGGCCAGCAGCGCCTTCCAGTAGCCGATGAAGAACTTGCGGCGGACGTAAGCGGCCAGGGTCGGGTTGTGGCGGTGGTAGACCTGCGCTTCGGCCGCGAAGGCCAGCCGGTAGCCCTTTTCGGCCAGCCGGAAGGAGAGTTCCTGGTCCTCCACTGACGCGGTGGGAAAGATGGTATCGAACCCGCGGTTGGCCAGAAAAACGTCCCGGCGATAGGCGGCGCTGTAGGTGTCGATGAAGTCGATGGTCTCGGCGCCGGCCATCCGATCGTAGCGTTCCTGGTATTCGAGCTGGGTGAAGCGGGGGACGATGTCGCGTTGGCGGGTCAGGTAGGCGCCTTTGGCGCCGGCCACCCGCGCATCGGCGAAGGGAACCACCAGCGCAGCGATCCAGCCCGGCGCCGGCGCGCAGTCGCTGTCGGTGAAGAGCAGCAGCTCACCGCGCGCGGCGGCCGCGCCACGATTGCGCGCCGCCGCCGGCCCCGCGTTGGGCTGCGTGATCACCCGGACGCCCGCGGCCCGGGCGATGCCGGCCGTGTCGTCGGTGGAGCCGTCGTCCACTACGATCACTTCGTAGGCAGATGTGGGGTAAGTCTGGCTCGCCAGCGCGGCCAGACAGCGGGACAACGTTTCCGCCGCGTTGGAGGCGGGCACGATGACCGAAATCGGAACGCAGAATGCAGAATGCAGAACGGCGCTTTCATCCCCAGTTCTGCATTCATCATTCATCATTCTGCAATCTCCTTGCGGCGCCGGAAATACCACCAGGCGAAAAGCGCCAGCCAGCCGAGAACGGCTGCCGCGGCCACTGCGGGCAGCACGACCGCGACGATCGTCGTGGCGCCCGACACGACATCCTCGATCACGCTGACCACCGGGTTGCCGATCCCCGCGGTGGTGGCCGTGATCACCGGCCGCGCCGTCGCCTTGACCGCGTGCACGCCGCCCGCCACCAACAGGCCGCAGATCAACGCCAGGATCGGGCTCACGTC
>PHCA01000125.1 GCA_002842085.1 Chloroflexi bacterium HGW-Chloroflexi-1 | reverse complement strand
TGTGCGGTTTGCCCCGTCATTGGCAGAAATTCGCACGGGAAATCGACATAACAGACGTAAATTTCTCGCTGGTAACCAGGAGTATCTGTGCCCATTTCAATCGGGCAAGCTCAGCGCTTGAATACGCCGCGTCAGCTTCCTGCGATAGTCGCGCACGCGTCCCTCGATCTGCGCCACGGCGATCTGGCCAGCATCGGCTTTGTTGCCGAACTCGATCATGCCGCGGTTAATAGGTACAGTACACGTACAGCGCTGCGATAGACAAGGTCGGGCGGATTCAAATCTCCGAAACGAGCCGTCGGTGACGTTGCCAAGATTGAATAGCGGCTGCGCGTTGAAACAGCGCACGGCGTCGCCGCTGGTATTGATGCGGAAGAATAGCTCACCGGTGTGACACAGGGTTCCGTATGAGTTGAAACTCTGCAATGTGGCAGTGTTGTCGTTGAGCTTGTCGGCGATGTAGGCCTCTACAGCCGGGTTCTGATACCCCACATACTTGCCATCAACCTTCAGCACCTGGAACGCAAAGCGGATTTTAGCGCGATCGAGGCGATCGGCGACAGCTCTAAGATTATCGAACTTGTCCTCCAGACACACCGAGGTGACCACGAACGTGGTGCGCGGGTGCTTGGCTTGGTTGAAAGTCACTGCCTTCTGAATGAACAGTTCCAGGTCTCTCACCTCTTCGAGGTGCAGACTGGCAGTCAGGACGGTCAGCCTCTCACCAGTCACCTGGATGAGTTGCTCGATCCTGGGAAACGGCAGCGAGAAATTGGTGGTGATGACCAGGTCATGGTTGCTGGCGGCGATGAACTGACAGATCTCCAAGAAGCGAGGGTGAATCATCGGTTCACCCCCGATCAGTTTCACCAGCCACCGGCCCGGCAACTCTTTCAACAACTTAAAGACGGCTTCAACGGTAGCATCAGAACAGTGCTCCAGCGAAGCTTTGCCAATGAATGGCTTCTGACAGCAATACGAACAACGATAATTGCACTTTGTTGTGATCTCCCACTCCAAACTCGGCTCAGGCGCTTTCATCTGGTAACCTTTGGTAACCTTTCTTCAGGGTCTCGTGCAGTATGCCTTGCAGGGTGCTGCTGACCCCAAATTCTACTCGATGCGGTCGCTGCGGGCAAATGATCGCAGCCTACCCACCCGTGACAATGAGCGGCAAAAAGCTGCGCCTGAACTCCGGCGTGGAGGTGGGCGTGAGGGTGGGAGACGCGGTTGCCGTGGGCGTGGACGTCGCCGTGGCGGTCGCGGTAGGCGTCCGGATCTGCGCCAGGCCGAAATCGACGCGCACCATAGTACCCGCACTGACGAGCACCGACGCTGGATTGTCGCCCGTCGTCACAACATAGTGCGCGGGCACACCGGCGAGCACCTGCCACGGGCCGGGCCGCACCTCGGCAAATGCATAGCGACCATCCGCACCGGTGGTCACATTGTCGAACACCTCACCGTCCCGTTGCAGTTGGATCAGCCGACCGGGCAACCCGACCTCTTCCGCATCCTGCTGCCCATCACGATCGACATCCAGGAACAGGATGCCCACGATCTGACCGGCTTCTGGCGTCGGAGTGACTGTCGGTGCAAAAGTCGGCGTTGGGGTTGAGGTGGTCGTCGGTGTTTTTGTCGGCGTCGGTGTACTTGTCGGCGGCGAAGTGGATGTCGGCGTCGGTGATGGGGTCGCGGTCGGCTGGTCCATCGTAAAGAGCAGGGTCAGGAATGGGCGCTGGTTGGCATCACTGATATCCGAGGCGCTCAGCGAGGCGCCGGCCGTCTTGAGGTAGGAGAGACCATCGATCGGGTCACTCCGCAACAGAAAGCCCTGGTTCGTGGCCGGCAGCGCCAACCAACCGGCAACGATCTCGGTCACATCAAAGCCATAACGCAGCGCGATTCCTGCATCGGTGAATAGTGTGCGTTCATCAGCCGGAGTGGCCGCCCGGTCTTGGGGCACGCCCTCGGCGCCTGGACGCGCCCACAGCGCGCTGGCGCTAGCGCGATCCCAGTTGGTCTCGCCCACCTTCCAGGGACGATTCACGCCATAGACGCCAACGGGAAGCACAGCCGCCGGTACCTGGTTGACACGCACGCTGAAGGTCGCGTAACGCAGGTACGCACCGGCAGGCACGCGGGACAGATCGAACTTGAACAGCGGGCTGAGCGCCGGAAAAGCGGTTGTCCCGGACCGCTGATAGTAAAGTTGTAGGGTGGGGTAAGAGGCATAATTGGTTGTAGGCTGCCATGAACTCAGGTAGGTATCCTGGACGCCGGTGTAGCCCTCCAGGCCCTGGCGCAGGGTTATCACCTGGGTTTCGGGCGGCCGATCGCCTACTGTAACACGCACGATGTAGGCGCCTTGCGGCACGGTGACGCTGAGCTTGCCGCCGCTGGGGGTGACAAACGTCTGGCTGAAGCTGCCATCGTCTTTGCCAACCCGCTCCACGGTGTACGTCCCACTGGTCGGCAGGCCAACGCGCGCCAGGTCGAATTCGAGGGTAACATCCAGCTTGGTGGGTGGCAGCACACCCAGGCCGGTCTGATAGTCCCTCGTGAGCGGCCGCAGGTTCTCGATGTCCGCCGCGATGGTTCGGGCGGAGAGGTCGTAGCTGGCCTGATTAACCCGGACCCAGTGCGCCTCCCGCAGCGTGTCGGCCGATAACTTTACCCCCAGCCAGAAATGGCCGTTGGACCAGTCGGTGGCGAAGCTGAGTTCGGCGGGCGCGGCACTGGGCTGGCGCGAAAACTGCCCCAACCAGTCCAGCGTGTAGTTGGCGAAATCCGGCATGCGGTCGCCGTGCCCGCCCGCGAAGTAGACGCGTTCCAGGTGATCGGGGCTATACTGCGAGGCCAACAGATACAGGTCCTCGGCGTGGGGCGGCAGCACCTTTTGATCGTCTTGTGGGTGCAGGATCAGCAGCGGCAAGTGCTTGAAATTGGCCGCGTAATTGACTGGGGACCGGCGCTCGTACTCGAAGGGATAGTCATCAGGCACGCGCGATGCGACCGGGCGATGCTCTGCGGATGTGTAGGTGCCGGTCTCGGCCCGGATCGCTGCGTTGGCGGATGCATTGGCTGTGGCGCCGTCCGGGAACTGCGTCTCTTTCTCCCAATGGACCAGGTCAGTGGGCCCGCTGTCCGAGACGATGGCTGCAAACCGATCGGCCCACCGTGCGCTCGCCAGCAGCGCGGTCATGCCGCCCATGGAGTGGCCCACCAGATAGATGCGCGCCGGATCAACGTTGTAGTGGGCCTGCACGTAGTTGACAATGTCCAGGATATCCCATTGCATGGCGCGAGAACCCATGTTGCGCCGCCCGGTGGTGCCCGCGCGGAACTCGAAGGTCGCCGCGTCCAGCGTGGAGAGGGGGTACCACACTTCACCGTGATAATCAGCGGACGCTAGCAGCCAGCCGCGGGACTCAGCAGCATCGTGGTATTCCAGCAACACCTCCAGGCCATCGCTGCCGTAGCCGTGCATCGCGATGAGGAGTGGCGTGGGCCGCGCAGGGTCGTAGCTACTGGGGGTCATGATGTGCGTCCAGGTGCCTTCGTTTTGGTAGCTGCTCCAGTTATTGAAGTAGCTGCTGGGGACGGTCACCTGGCGATAGTGCCGGCCGTTGACATCCGTGCCGGTCACCTCGATCTGGGCGCGACTGAGCCCCCAACTCTTGTCCGCTAGCGTCGGATCCAGCGTGATCTTAATGACGTTGCGGCCCTGTTGGAGGATGGCGGGATTCGCAATCGGCCAGCTTTGGACTTCACGGCCTTCGAACCCGCGGCAGAGCATTTCCGCCCCGCGTGTGCCCGTCGCCTGGCCGATTTGCGTTCCGTTGACGTAGATGAAGCGCCCGTACGTCCCGCCAGCGTTAAACTCGTTGCCCAGCAGCCGTGCCGAAGTCACGGCGCCGGTCCAGTACAGCCACACTTCCTGCTCAAAGGTATACGCGTTGGGGTTGTCGGCGCCGAGATATTCGGGGCCCACCGGCAAACACGGGATGACCGAGGACGAGGCCAGACCAGTGACCTGCGGCGTTGCCATGGCCCGCCAGGTGAGCGCGCCACTCATGGCTAGTACCAGGATCACCGTCGACAGCGCGGAGATCAACGGGACGCCACCCGGAGGGTTGACGTGCGCCGGGGAGTCTGACGTCCGCTCCTTGCGCGAACGACGCAAATACCAAGACATGCCGTTAGACCTCAATGTACTCCCAATCCTTGATGGGCTCAAAAAGCGCTGCCCGGTCCAGGTTGCGAGGATGTGTCAGCACGCTCTCAACGGAGACCTCTGGCAAAATCTGCTCCCCCAGCCCCTTCCGAACGTAAATCGTGTTGAACCCGTAGTCATTGGCGCCAACCAGGCGATAGCCCTTCTTGTTCGCCAACTTCACCATGGCAGCAGGCGAAGCACCGTGATAATCGGGGTGCTTGCCGGGATAGACATAGTTCTTGTCGTAAGGCACTACGATACTGCGCCGGCCAAACTCCACGTGCGTCTCAATGATAACCACTTTCGGCGTGATGCAATCGATGGCGTCCCAGACCCAGTAATCATTGCCGTCGATGTCAATGGACATCAGGTCGACGTCTTGCGGGACGTGCGTCGCTTTCAAGATGTCGTTGATGTTTTCGCGCGTGATCACGGCATGGACAAACTTGGGCGGATAGGCCCAGGTATCGGGATGTTGCCGGTAGAATGCCTCGCCGCGCTGCACACGCGCCGCGTCACCTTCGATGAAGACACCGCACCAGTTGAAGTTCAGCGCCAGGTTGGCACAGTTACTGTTGATTCCATCAGCGGCGCCGATATCCACGAAAGTGCCGGTTGCCACTCCCAGCGCTGCGAAGATAAAGAGCAGTTTGCCATCCTCCTCGAACTGCGAAAACACGCGGTAGCCCGTCTCGTGCAGCGCCGGGATGTTGCCGGTGGCAATCAGGCTGCGATAGGAGTGGTAAAGGAGCCTCTGCGCGGCCTTCGTTTCCGGGGAGGTTTTGGCGTGCTGCTGTAAAGTAGTTAAAAAACTGTATTCGAAGCGCGACATTACGCGGCCAACTGCTGATCGAAGGACTCGTGGGAGCATACGTCTCCTTTTTTATTCTGGATGCCGAATGGCTTACGCGGGCTCTTGCGGCCCGCAGTATAAGCCCGCCGACACCTGGCGTCAAAAACATCACGTCAAGAAACGCAGACTATCAGCCCGCCCTCAAGACCAACGGCACATACCATCGATACAGCTTGGGTGTGGCCGTTGCGGTCGGCGTCGCAGTAGGCGTGCGTGTCGGTGTCGCAGTGGCCGTTGGGGTGGCCGTTGGCAGGTAGACCAGGGCGAAAATCAGGTCAAGCTGGGTGTTGTTCGAGATGAGAACCTGCACATCGCCCACCGGATCGATCTGTTCCATGCCCGGCGGCACCTGCACGTGGATGATCCATGTGCCCGGATCCAGGTCGCCAAATACGAAGTGTCCCGCCTGGTCGGTGAGGGCTTGCAGCGTCACTGAGTTGCGAGAGGCTCTCACTACCACGTTCGGCAAGCCCTGCTCACCTGGCCCCTGCACAGTGTCCCGATCGGTATCGACAAACACAGTGCCGGAAAGGACGCGCACGCCTGGCACACGCGTGGGCGTGATGGTCGGCGTAGGGGTCGATGTCGGCGTCCACGTCGACGTGAAGGTAGGCGTGGGCGACGGCCCTGGCGTGACCGTGGCTGTGGGTGTCTGCTTGATCGCTGTAGCGAACAGCGCCTCCAACCGCACACCGGCCTGCACAAACCACGCTGTCGGATTGCTCCAGCTGATCGGCTCCCACGCGGGGTCTAGCAAGATGCGCGTCGTCCAAATGCCCGGATCACGCCCGCTGAAGCGGAACTCTCCTTGGGCATCGGTGGTGGTTGTCCCGTGGACGATCCCCTCCTGCTCCAACCAAACGCGCAGGTTCTGCAACCCCGGCTCGTCCGCTTCGCGCTGCCCGTTCCGGTTCAGGTCGTTGAAAACGATACCAACGATCTCCCCGGTGGTTGGCGTCGCGGTGGCAGTTGGCGTCGGCGTTGAAGTCGATGTCGGAGTGGCCGTCGCAGTCGGCGTGGAGGTCGGCGTCGCCGTGATAGTGGGTGTTCCGGTTGCCGTTGCCGTGCTGGTCGGCGTTGGAGTGACGGTTG
>PHCA01000124.1 GCA_002842085.1 Chloroflexi bacterium HGW-Chloroflexi-1 | reverse complement strand
ATCCCTAATCCCTGATCCCTAATACCTGTTTTTCGTTTTGCAACACTGCCTGCAAGAATGCCCTGAACAACGGATGCGGCCGATTGGGCCGGGAGCGAAACTCCGGGTGGAACTGCGTGCCGACCATCCACGGATGCAAGGCGTCGGACAGCTCGCAAATTTCCACCAATCGGCCGTCGGGTGAAATGCCGCTGAAGCGCATCCCCGCCGCGCTGAAATCGGGCCGAAAACGGTTGGAAAACTCCCACCGATGGCGATGGCGCTCATCGATCCGGGTGGCCGGCGCATACGCCTGGGCGGCCTGGCTGCCCTCCTGCAACACACACGGGTAAAGGCCCAGCCGCATAGTGCCGCCCATGTCCTCGATCCCCTGCTGATCGGGCATCAAGCTGATCACCGGATAGGGCGTCTTGGGGTTGAACTCCGTGCTGTTGGCATCGACCAGGCCCAGGGCATTCCGGGCGAACTCGATACACATCACCTGCATGCCCAGACACAGGCCCAAATAAGGGGTCCGGTTCTCCCGCGCAAAATGGGCGGCCACGATCTTGCCCTCGACACCGCGATAACCAAAACCGCCCGGCACCAGGATGCCAGCGACGTCACCCAACCAGTCCGCCGGATCAGAGCGCTCCAGGGCCTCGGAGCTTACCCACTCGATCCGCACGTCATGGTCCAACGCCCAGGCCGCGTGATACAACGCCTCGCGCACGCTCATGTAGGCGTCTTCCAACTCCACGTACTTGCCCACCAGCGCCACCCGCAACACCGGCTTGGCCTTGTGGATCTGCTCGACCAACGCCTGCCATTCCGCCAGGTCCGGCCTGGACACCGGCAACCCCAGCCGCTCGGCGATAAAATCGGCCACGCCTTCGCGTTCCAGCATCAATGGCACTTCGTAGACACTCTTGGCCGTGTAGACCGGCACCACCGCGCGTGGCTCCACGTCCGTGAAAAGGGCGATCTTCTCGCGCACCCCGTTGCTCAACGGCTGATCCGACCGGCAGACGATCATGTCCGGCTGGATGCCGATGCCTCGCAGCTCGCGCACGCTGTGTTGCGTGGGCTTGGTCTTCAGCTCGTTACTGGCCGAAATCCATGGCAGCAGGGTCACGTGGATGTAGAACGTGTTCGTCCGGCCCACATCCTTGCGCATCTGGCGGATCGCCTCGAGAAACGGCAGGCCCTCGATATCGCCCACCGTCCCGCCCACCTCGACGATCACCACATCGACGGCGTTGTGCCGGCCGGCCTCGTAGATGCGACGTTTGATCTCGTTGGTCACGTGCGGGATCACCTGGATCGTGCCGCCCAAGTAGTCCCCCCGCCGTTCCTTGCCCAGCACGTGGTTGTAAATCTGCCCGGTTGTGACATTACTGGCCTGGCTCAGGTTCTCGTCCACGAAGCGCTCGTAGTGGCCCAGGTCCAGATCTGTCTCCGCGCCATCATCGGTGACAAACACCTCACCGTGCTGATAGGGGGACATGGTGCCAGGATCCACGTTCAGGTAGGGATCCAGTTTTTGAATAGAGACCCGCACGCCGCGGCTCTTGAGAAGACGTCCGATCGATGCCGCGGTGACGCCCTTACCCAACCCGCTGACCACACCGCCGGTCACGAAGATGTAGCTGGTCACAATCACCTCTGGATAGTAACTACTCAGGCAGGCAGTGAAAATGGCCTCCACAGCGCCTGACCGCCCCCCGGGCTGGGTGGTCACTCCGGATATACAAATACCAGAGACACGGAGATACCTCCCCGTGTCTCTGGTGAGTCTGGCTGAAAACAAATCCGATTGTTGGGAACTTCAACACGATCCGCTGGTTTGCCATAAATGCTCGCATCACGCTCGCTGTGGCCGTCCGAAAACACCCTGCCAGCAACTGGCTCCGGTGGTATCTTCTCAATTTTTCGGGGAATCGCTCGCTGTGGCCGGTCTCCTGACCGGCCACAGCCACCCCGGATTATGGCTGTCGCTTGAGAGGATACCCCCGGTGCGCTTCGGCAAAAACCCTCGACGCATCGAAGTCGATGATAACATAAGGACCCTGCGGTGTCAACACGCGGGTTTGTAAGAATTTTTAAGATATGATGCACATCATTTGAGCCGAGTTCGCCCCGTGATACTATTCACACATGCTGACGGCGATCACCGAGGCCCAGAGACTACCGTAGTTGGATGTGGTCGAGACCGTATCCAAGATGGGAGGCAGAATGAGTTTGAGAATGATCGACAAGGGATCGATGGCGGCATTTGTGTCCAATCTGCTGCAAGCATATGAGGTGGTCGGGCCGCGCGCTAAAGACAGCCAATACGCGTTCGGCCGGATCACGGATTACGACCAGTTGCGGCTGGACTACAATACCACCATTCTCCCACCCAAGAAGTACCTCTTGCCCCAGGAAGAGGTCTTGTTCACGTTTCAGACGGAGGGGATGTCGGCGGCGCCCGTGTTCGACACGCGGCCGCGGGTCATCTTCGGCGTCCACACGTGCGACATCCATGCCCTGCATCTGCTGGACGCGGTGTTCGCCACGGGGCAGCGCGACGAGCACTATTTGGAGCGCCGCGCCGCGACGTTGATCGTCGGAATCGAATGCCTGACCCCGTGCGACGAGCACAGCTTCTGCAAGAGCATGGGGACGTTGTCGGCCAGCGAGGGGTTCGACTTGCACCTCACGGACCTGGGCGACAGGTATGCTGTGGAGGTCGGCACGCCAGCGGGCGAGGCGTTGCTGGCCAGGTACGCCGCGAACCATGGCGCCGGTGAAAGCGAGGTGGGCCTGCTCGATAAGATGCTGTCGGAGAAGTGGCCGCGATTTTCCTACAGGTTGGACTTCGACGGCAACGAGCTGCCTGCGCTCATGGCGGTCAGCTACAAAAACCCGATCTGGAAAGAACTGGAGGGGCGTTGCCTGGCGTGCGGGTCCTGCAATCTGGTCTGCCCCACCTGCTATTGTTTCGACGTCCAAGACCGGGTGTCGATGGACCGCAAGACCGGGGAGCGTATCCGCGTGTGGGACAGTTGCCAGCTCGCCGAGTTTGCCCGGGTGGGGAGCGGCGAGAATTTCCGCAAGACCCGAGCCGAACGTCAACGCCATCGGTTCTTCCGCAAGGGCAAGTACATCCCCGACATGCACGGCGAACTGGGCTGCGTCGGCTGCGGGCGCTGCGCACGGGCCTGCCTGGTGGATATCACTCCGGTGGGCGTCTGGAACGCGCTGCACAAGGCACACACGGCATAGGAGGCGATCATGTCACCCATACCCACAGTCGGGTCTGTTTACGTCCCCAGCCCTGCGCGGGTTGCGAAGGTCAAAGCTTTGACCGTGATGGAGAAGCTGTTCACCATCGAGTTGCCCTGGGGCCAATCGCTGGGCCACCAGCCGGGGCAGTTCGTCGAGGTCAGCCTCTTCGGCATCGGCGAAGCGCCGATCTCGATCAGCTCGTCTCCCAGCCGCAGCAACGGCGTTTTCGAACTGTGCGTGCGTAAGGTGGGCGACGTCACCGGCGCCCTGCACGGTTTGGAAGAGGGGGCGACGATCGGTGTGCGCGGGCCGATGGGCACGGGCTTCCCCGTGGAGAAGTTCCGCGGCAAAGACATCCTGTTCGCGCCGGGCGGCCTGGGCCTGGCGCCGGCTCGCAGCCTGATCAACCAGGTGCTGGACGAACGGGGCTCGTTCGGCCGCGTCATGATCTTGTACGGCGCGCGGAACCCCGCGGAGCTGTTGTTCAAGGATGAGCTGGAGGCCTGGCGCCAGCGGAGTGATGTGGAGTTTCTGGTGACCGTTGATCGCTCCGATGAGTCCTGGACGGGCAACGTCGGCGTCATCACGACCCTGTTCAAGCACGTGGTCGTCAACCCGCGCAACACGGTGGCGGTGACCATCGGCCCGCCCGTGATGTACCGGTTCGTGCTGATGGAGCTGCTGGGCAAAGGGATTCCCGAAAGGCAAATCTGGATGTCGTTGGAGCGGCGGATGAAGTGCGGCGTCGGCAAGTGCGGTCACTGCCAGATCAACAACTTGTATTGCTGCCAACAAGGGCCAGCCTTCAACTACGCCCAGATCAAGGGCGTCGAGGAGGCGATCTGATGATCGGCGATTTGATGAAACCCAAAGTTGCGTTTTTCGATTTCACCAGTTGCGAAGGCTGCCAGCTTACCGTGGTGGATAGCCTGCAGACTCATGTCGATCTGCTGGACGCCGTGGAGATCGTCCAGTTCCGCGAGGCCATGACCGAGAAGGGCGAGGACTACGCCATCGCGTTCGTGGAAGGCTCGATCAGCCGCGCAAGCGACGAGGCGCGCCTGCGACGAATCCGCGAACAGGCCGCTATTGTCGTGGCTCTGGGCGCGTGCGCACACCTGGGCGGCATCAACGCCATCCGAAACGCACAGCCGCTGGATGACGTGCGCAAGTACGTGTATGGCGACAAAGCCGACTGGTACGAAACCTACCCCGCCCGCCCGATCAGCGCAGTGGTCAAAGTAGATGCAGTCATTCCGGGCTGTCCGATCGATCGCGATGAATTCATCGGGGTCGTCAAGGCCCTGCTGCTGGGCAAGAAGCCGCCCCTCCCGGACTACCCGGTGTGCGTGGAGTGCAAGCGCAAGGAGAACGTGTGCGTCTTCCACAAAGGCGGTTTCTGTCTCGGCCCGGTGATCCGCGCCGGTTGTGGCGCCATCTGCCCGACCTGCGGCGACGGCTGTGAGGGCTGTCGGGGGCTGATCCCCAACCCGAACCAGGACTCGATGAGTGACGTATTGGTCAAGTACGGCTTGACGGTGGCGGATATGCTGGCCCGCTGGACGATGTTCGGGACGTATCAACAGATGGAAGCTGGAAGTTAGAAGCTGGATGATGAGAAGCTGGATGATGCTAGAAACTGGGTAACTACTCAGCTTGTCATTGCGAGGAGGCGTTTTTTGCCGACGAAGCAATCTCGATTGCGGCAATCCGAGATTGCTGCACAAAAAATGCTCGCAATGACACGGCGGCTGAGCAGGTACGAAACTGGATGCCAGATGCCCGAATCCCACTGCTGTCACGTTACAGTTTCCAGCTTCCAGCTTCCAGAGAGGATGCTCTATGTCAAACATCAACATTAACATCGAAGTGCACCACGTGACCCGCGTCGAGGGTCATGGCAACATCGTGGTCAATGCGAAGAACGGTGTGTTGGAAGAGTGTCGGCTGGAAATCGTGGAAACACCACGCTTCTTCGAAGCGATGCTGCGCGGCCGCCCATACACCGAATCGAGCCACATCACGAGCCGCATCTGCGGCATTTGCGCCGTCGGCCACGCCACAGCCAGCCTGCGCGCGACCGAGAACGCGCTGGGCATCGAGCCGTCCGAGCAGACCGTGCTGTTGCGCAAGCTCAACTTCCACGGCGAGATCCTGGACAGCCACGTGCTTCACATCTACATGTTGGTTGCGCCGGATCTGCTTGGGGTGGGGTCGGTGATCCCACTCGTGCAGATCGCGCCGGAGGTCGTGCTACGTGCGCTGCGCATCAAGAAGCTGGCCGGCGACCTGTGCGCGGCCCTTTGCGGCCGGCACACGCACCCGATCGCGATGGCCGTGGGCGGCTTCACCCACTACCCCACGACGGACGAGTTGCTGGCGTTGCGCGCCCGGCTGGTGGACGCGCGGGCTGACATGGACGCGACGGTGGCGCTGGCCAAGACGCTGCCCTGGCCGGCCTTCACGCGCGAGACGGAATACATCGCGCTGCGGAAGGAGGATGAGTACGCCTTCATCGACGGGACGGTGACCACCACCGATGGCGGCCGGTACCCGATCTCCGACTACCGCAAGGTGACCAACGAGCGTCTGGTCACGCACTCGACCGCCAAGCACACCGCCCACAAGCGCGAATCCTACATGGTGGGCGCGCTGGCCCGTTTCAACGTCAATCATGACCAGCTCCACCCGCGCGCGAAGGCGGCCGCCGCGGAACTGGGCCTGACGCCGCTCTGCACCAATCCGTTCCTGAACACCGCGGCGCAGGTGGTGGAGATGATCCACAGCATCGAGGACGCCATCCAGCTCATCGATCAGTTGGTTGCGCGGGGGATCCGGCCCGAGCCACTGCCGGCCTTCCCCGGCAAGGCCGGCGAGGGGTTTGGCGCGTGCGAAGTGCCCCGCGGCATCCTGTTCCACAACTACCCTGATGCTGGAGATGCTGGTGCGGGCGTATGATCCGTGTATTTCGTGCTCGACGCATGTGCTCAGGGTGAAGTTCGTGTAGGCCGTGAAGTGCGCCCTCTCTCTTGACGACAGAGCGACGGTTGTCGGGAGAGAGGGCGGCCAGGCAGAGCGGCTCAAAAGCGGATCAAGTCGTCTCGTACAAGTCCGTCATAATCTATGAGAGGAGATAGGCTGTGGCCGTCGTCATTTCAAGCATCATTCAGTGGGTGATTGTTCCTTGTATAATGCTTGCGTTGTTCGTCTACTCTATGGTTATCTCCGGTTCGGTAAAAGGTTCTGAGCAGAAGACATCTGCGTGGGCTGGCTTCTGGGCTGGCCTGGTACTCTTTGTGGTATATGTTGTTAGCCAATTGAGTTTGTTGCGCGAGCCGGATTTCGGTTTCTCCAGACTCCCGGGTTTTCTGGTCGTGCCCATGGGATTGGGCTTTGTGATTGGTTTCTTGTTCCTATGGATGGTGAAGGTTACGGTACCTACACGTCTTGTTGGACTCATCACCTTGCTTCTTTCTGCTGTAAGTACTTCTGCTCTGTTCACCTACATCTTCATCAACAGCCTGCGAGTCTCCGTTCTCTATTGGGCGCTTGGTACTGCTTTGGGTATTCTGTTGCACATAGTCTTTTTTCCTACCTCAGTACGAGACCTGTTTGACTGAGTAGCAGACCGCCATAGACCCCAAAACAAGTTTGGTGTGAAATATGTAGTGGTCAACGTGATTCTGCATCGAAGACCGGCCGCGGATGGCGCTGCGGCGCTCGGCGAATGCACGCAGATCAGAAGGGAAATCCGTGTTCATCTGCCGAGCGCCAAGCCCGCCACAGCGCCATCTGCGGCCTATTGCTCCGGTGGCTTTGTGCACCATGATCTTGACCAATACGGTTTGGTGTGAAATATGACCGGTTATGGCTGCGTGATCATTTGCAGATGGTGAAGCCACATGACCTTTGTGCCTTACCTACGTTGAATACGTCCGTCACATTGACCGTTAGGCCGTCAGCGATACGCGATACGAAGCGCTCATGCCCACCACCGCGTTGACGCACTTGCAGCAGCTCGCGGTCACGAGCGGCGCGCGCGGGTCACCGGCGGCGCAGGGGCGGCAGGTCGCGGGATACGCCGGGGGACGCGGTGGGGCGGTGGGCGGGACAAGGTGGGCGGTCGCGTTAAGCCAGGCCGCCAGGAGCTGAAGCGCGCTGGCTAATGAGGTGCAAGCCCCCTCGAAGGGGGCTGGGAGGGTCGCGGGTAGCCCCGCAGGGAGCTTCCCCGTCGTAGCCGGATGGCGTGACTTGTGTCCCGTCCATTTTGTGGTACACTGCTATCCAGAACGGAGGTGCGTATGCAAGCAGTAGCGATTCCTCAGATCATCGAACGGCTGCAACGATTACCCACCGAAAAACTGGCAGCCGTGTATGATTTTGTTTCGTACCTCGTCGAGCGAGAAGCAACCCAAACAGAGCGGCGTTCGGAAGCCTTTCAGACCATGTTAGCATCCGAAGCGGTGCTCCGCCGTGACTGGGATCGGCCCGAGGAGGATGAGGCATGGGCCGATTTGTGAAGGGCGATGTGGTCGTCGCGCCGTTCCCCTACTCGGACCTCAGTGCGTCCAAGAGACGGCCAGCCCTGGTCATTGCCCAACTCTCCGGCGATGACGTCATCTTGTGCCAGATCACCAGTAAGTCAGTGGCCGACAGTTACGCGATCCCCCTTACCAATGCCGACTTCGTCAGAGGCGATCTGCCGCAGGACGGCAAGATCCGGCCGAACCGCCTTTTCACGGCCGACTCGAACATCGTTCTGTATCGGGCTGGCGTGCTATCCACGAAGAAAGTCCAACAGGTGGTGGCGAAGGTCGTCGAGATCGTGAGTGCGTGATAGTCATGCTCTTGCGCGGGCAAGTAAGCCCCACTTCATGGGTCGCTGCGGCGTAGTCCGCCGATTCATCGGCGGAGGGCTGGCGGGACGAGAACGTTCGCATAGGGGCGAGGCAGGCAGATGCGCTTCGAGTGGGATGAACGAAACATGAGCGTTTCAAGGACTGATTGGGATCGTGTGGCAGCGATGCGGGATGAGGATATTGACTTTTCTGAAATCCCTGAGGTCACGGCCGAACAGATGGCGCGGGCGCGGTTGCGCGTGGGTGGGCGACCGGTGCCGAAGGGTAAGGTGCGCGTCAATGTGCTTTTGGATGCGGCCGTGGTGGCTTATTTCAAGGCCCAGGCTGGCGAGCGAGACTACCAGATGCTCATTAATGAAACGTTGAAGACCAAAATGCACGACCGCGACCTGGAGCCGACCTTGCGCCGCGTGATTCGAGAGGAGTTGGCTATCGCGCGGTAGTTGTCGCCCGGACTGACCGGAGAGAGACAGTGATCCTGACGAATGATCGCTACACCTATCGAGTGACCTGGTCTGAGGAGGACGAGGAGTACGTCGGTTTGTGCGCCGAGCTTCCTGGGCTGAGTTGGCTGGCGGCTACGCCAGAGGAGGCGCTGGTGGGTATTCAAGCGGTCGTAGCCGACGTGGTGAGCGACATACGTGATAATGGCGAGGATGTCGCTTTCGGCTATGCAATCCAGGCGGGCGAGCGAACCCGGTTGGTCAGCCGAGGCGAGGTGTTCGGCATTCTTGAGGAGCAGAAATAAAAAAGGCAGAGACGGTTCCCCTTGCGAGGTCCCATCAAAGCCTCCATGCACTATCCTATAGAGAGTCTTGAAAAAGTCCCCGTGAAGCTGCCCTAGGAAAATCGGAATCAAATTTTTGAAGCAACTCATTTCTGGCAGGGTCGATCCCGGTCAAT
>PHCA01000123.1:1329-7663 GCA_002842085.1 Chloroflexi bacterium HGW-Chloroflexi-1 | reverse complement strand
TAGAAAGCAATCCGCAATCTGAAATCCGCAATCGAAAGGAACGATTTCAATGGAGAAATTCAGCATCGAGGGTAAACACACCCTCACCGGGGACGTGACGCCGGCCGGCAACAAGAACGCCGCGCTGCCGATTTTGGCTGCGACCCTGCTCACCGAGGGCGAGGTGACGCTCCACAACGTGCCGCGCATCGGGGATGTGGGCACCATGTTGCAGCTCTTGGACGAGATGGGAGTGACGATTGAGGACGAGGGTAGCACCTTGTGCCTGTGCGCCCGGGATGCCGGCGTGGCGTGGCTGCGGTCGGAGTTGTTCCAGCTCATCCGCGGGTCGATGTTGCTCGCCGGGCCGTTGTTGGCGCGCTTTGGCAGCGCGGTCATCCCGCTGCCCGGTGGTGATCGCATTGGGCGCCGCCGAGTGGACACGCACCTGTTGGCGCTGGAGGCGTTGGGCGCGCGGATCGACTTCAATCGCTACGACTTCACGATGCATACTGACGGGTTGCGCGGGGCTGATATCCTGTTGGACGAGATGAGCGTCACCGCCACCGAGAACGCGGCGATGGCCGCCGTGCTGGCCCGGGGCACGACCATCATCCGCAACGCCGCTTCGGAGCCGCATGTGCAGGACCTGTGCCATTTCTTGAACATCCTGGGCGCGCAGATCGAGGGCATCGGCAGCAACATGCTGGTGATTCACGGCGTGGATCGGTTGGGCGGGGGCGAATTCACCATTTCGCCCGATTACCTGGAGGTCGGCAGCTTTCTGGGTCTGGGCGCGGTGACCCGGGGCGAGATCCGCATCCACGGCGTGGTGCGCGAGCACCTGCGAATGATCAACTGGGTGTTCGGGCAGCGGCTGGGTGTGGCGATGCGGATGGTCGGGGACACCCTGATCGTGGCGGACGAGCAGGAGTTGGTCATCAGTGAGGACATCGGCGGCGCGGTGCCCAAGATCGACGACGCGCCGTGGCCGCAGTTCCCGGCCGATCTGATGAGCATCGCGCTGGTGGTTGCCACCCAGGCCCGGGGCACGGTTTTGATGCACGAGAAGATGTTCGAGAGCCGGCTCTACTTCGTGGACAAGCTGATCGCGATGGGCGCCAGGATCATCCTGTGCGACCCGCATCGGGCGGTGATCGTCGGCCCATCGACGTTGCACGGTCAGGAGTTGAGCAGCCCCGACATCCGCGCCGGCATGGCGCTGCTGATCGCCGCGCTGGCGGCTCAGGGTACCAGCACGATCGCCAATGTCGGCCAGATCGACCGGGGGTATCAGGCGATCGATGTGAAGTTGCGCGAGCTGGGTGCACACATCGAGCGGGTGAAGGCGTGACTGGATACTGAAAGCTGGATACTGGAAGCTGGCGGCTTGCCTTACCAGCTTCTATAGGTATTCAGGTAAGCTTTTGGGGTAGCGGGACACCCCAGCCTGAACGCCGGGGCATACGAGCCGTCTCAAGCTGCGACGTTTAGGTTGCAATGTCTCATCAACCCCAAATCTTTATCTGACAGACTATAGCTTCCGGCTTCCAGCCTCGGAGGTGCTACATGGCTGATTTTCCAAGTTTCTTCGATCCAGCCCGCGTCGGTACCCTGTTCTACCCCAATATGGCCGCGATCGCGGCCGAAGCCGCGGCGGCCATATTGCCGCCGGCGGCTGACGATGCGACCGACGTCCACCTGGTGCTGATTGACATGCAGGTAGACTTCTGCCACATCGGGGGCAACCTCAACGTGCCGGGCGCGCTGGACGACATCCGGCGCACGATCGAGTTCATCTATCGCAATGCCGGGCGCATCACCCATATCACCTGTTCGTTGGACTCGCATTTGCCCGCCCAGATCTTCGCGCCCAGTTGGTGGGCTGACAAGGATGGCAATCATCCCGCGCCGTTCACCATCATCACCTGGGAAGATGTACAGGCCGGCATCTGGCGGCCGCTGATCGAGTCCGATGCGTCGGTGGCGTATGTACGCCAGTTGGAGCAGCAACACAAAAAACAACTCTGCGTCTGGCCCTATCACGTGCAGATCGGCAGCGTCGGGCATGCGCTGGACCCGGAACTCTGGTCCGCGGTGTTCTGGCACGCGTTGGCCCGCCAGACGCAGCCGTTATGGCTCATCAAAGGGCGCATGCCGCTAACCGAGCACTATTCTATCCTCCAGCCTGAGGTGTCCGTACCCGATCAGCCCGGCGGTGGCAAGGACCAGGCCTTTCTGGACATCCTGGCGCAGGCCGACCACATCATCATCGCCGGCGAGGCGGAAAGCCACTGTGTGCTGGAGACGGTGGAGGACCTGGTGGAAGACTTTGGCGACCGGCTGGGGATGCTGCGGAAGATCTTCTTCCTGCGGGATTGCACGTCGCCGGTGCTGCATCCGGAGATCGACTTTCACGCCATCGCCCTGAACCGCTTCGCCGAGTTTGAGCGGATGGGGGTCAGGTTCATCAACAGTACCGACCCGCTGCCGTTTTAAGCTGCGCAGACCTGACAGGTTTCCGAGACCTGTCAGGTCTGGCGGGTGTTATAAACGAGGATCAACCATGCTCGAAACCCATGAAATTGACGCCATCACGCGCCTGTTCGCCCCGTCGGCCGACACGCTGGCCGGGCGCAACGCCGACATCTACTTCTTGCGCACCCGGCAGATCATGGACGCTGAGGGGCTGGCGCCGGTGGTGACCATGGAAGTCTTCCCCAACGGGGACGGCTTGCTGTGTGGGATCCGCGAGGCGTTGGCGCTGCTGGCGCGCGTGTTGCCGGCCGATGCGGTGGTCGAAGCGCTGTCTGAAGGGGTCCCGATGCAGGCCAAGGAGGTCGTGCTGCGCATCCGCGCGCCGTACCCGACTTTCGCCATCTACGAGACTGCGATTTTGGGCGGGTTGGCCAGCGAGAGCGGCTGGGCCACGGCCGCGCAGGCCTGCGTGCAGGCCGCGGCGCCGGTTCCGGTGATCAGCTTCGGCGCCCGCCACGTGCACCCGGACGTGGGGCCGCGTATGGAGTACGCGGCGATCGTGGGTGGCTGCGCCGGGTGCGCGACGCCACTGGGCGCGGCGTTGGCCGAGATCCAACCCGGCGGCACCCTGCCCCACGCGTTGATCCTGTGCATGGGCGACACGGTGGCCGCGACCCAGGCTTTCGACCGCGTCATAGACCCGGCGGTCAACCGGATCGCGCTGGTGGACACCTTCAAGGATGAGGCCGAGGAGAGCCTGCGGGTGGCGCAGGCTTTGGGGGAGCGTCTCTGGGGGATCCGGCTGGATACACCGGCGGAGCGCGGCCGGGTGACGCCGGCGTTGGTCACTGAAGTGCGCGCCCGCCTGGATCAGGCCGGGTTTCAGTATGTCAAGATCGTGGTGAGCGGCGGCATCGACCCGCCGCGCATCGGCCTGTTCAAGGCGCGCAATGCGTCGGTGGACGCGTATGGCATCGGCAGCGCCATCTCCGGCGCGCGGGCGATTGACTTCACCGCCGACATCAAAATGGTGGGCGACGAGCCGCGGGCTAAACGGGGGCGCATTCCAGGGACGACCTACAACCCGCGTCTGGAACGTGTGGCGCTCTCTGCCTGGCGTGAGGTGCGCTAAATGGAAGACTTTCGCGCTTTGGCCGCCATCCCGACTTTCATCGGCGTGGATGGCTCGCACATCCAGGAATTGGCCGGGCGGAGCACCGGCCTGACCAGTCACAGCCTGGCGGTGATCACGCATCCTGCCGGCGCCGAGAGCCGGGATCATCACCACACGATCGCCGATGAGGTGTACTTCGTCAGATCCGGCCGGGCGCGGCTGCGCGTGGACGATGCAGTCCGGATGATCGGTCCCGGCGATGTCGTTGTGATCCGGCCCGGGCAGCGGCACAAGCTCCGGAACGCTGGGCCAGAGGAGCTGGTTTTGGTCGTCAGTTGTGCGCCGGCTTACCAGGTGGATGAAGTCGCGTGGGATGAATAGAAAAGACCCGCAGGGTTTCGAAAAATCCTGCGGGTCTGTGCGTTCAGACCGCTGGTCCTGTGTCACCGCCGCCGCCGCCACTCCGCGAGCCGGGGGTGAACAGGGCGATCAGCCGGTCGAACTGCTCGTAGATGAAGTTTTGCCGGAAGCCGCCTAGCACCGCGGTCAAATAGGGCAGGAGCCGGGCCGCGGTGCTGGCGTTGCTGTCGGCCAGGTTGACCTGGAGCACCAGGAAGCCGCCGGCCAGGATCAGGTAGACGATGCCGCCCAGAACCAGGCCCATGATCGGCTGGACCAGGTACCACATCAGGTACTGGCGGTCGAAATCCTGCTGATCCGAGATGTGCCACCACAAGTGATAGAGCGCCCCGATCACCCCGCCGACGCCGCCCCACATCATGGTGTTCCAAACCGGGAAGACGTCGTTCATCGTTGTCGCGGTCATGGCGCCGAGTTGGCCGATCCAGTTGGCCAGCGGTTGGGCAAAGACCAGTCCCAGCAGGAAGAGCATGATCCAGGTGACCTGATAGCCCAGGACGCGTGGCCCATAATAGCGCGATTGTTTGCGACTCTCGCGGGTGCGATCCAACATCGCCCGCACCTGCAACGTGCGATACTCCACCGCGACGTACTCTTCGGGCGTTTCGAGCAGGGTCTGGCGGGCCTCCCGTAGCAAACTCAGCGCCTTTTCTGCCTGGGCGGGCGGGCTGCTGAACTCCGTGGCCACCTGTTTGTAAAGCTCGTCGATCTGCTTGTGGATCGCTTTTTGCCACCCCGCGTCCAAGACGTCGTTCAGCCGGGAAATGATGATCGCCTTCTGGTCATCGGAGCGCTCGACGGGAGCCGGCAGTGGTTGTGCTTCCGGCTGGGAGCCCGGCCCCGACGGCATCACGGTCTTGGTGGCTGCCAGGTCGAGCAGTCCTTCCTCTGTCGGCCGCAGAGCAACCTCCGCGGCCGCGGGGGGTGTGGTCGCCGGGACTGTGTCCATGATGATGGCGCCGAAGCGTTTCGTGACGGGCAAGGAATCCGTTTGGGGCGGCTGTGTCGTGGGCGTGGCCGGTGGTTGCGGCTCAGTGGTCGGCGGTGGACTTTGGGGCTCTGGCGCCACCGGCTGCGCCTCGTCAGCCAAAGGCGGCACGTCGATGGTCTCCCGCGCGGGGGCGCCGGGCGCCGTCTCCGAGGCCGTTGGGCGGCCCGTCCCCGCGTATGCAGGGACAGGCGCGGCCGGCTCATCGGGTATGATGAGCGGCTCGACCGGGATTTCGGCGGTCCGCGCGCCGGTTGCTGCACCCGCGACCGGCGCACCCACCGCGGCGGCCATCACCTCGTGGTCCAGCAGCGCTGCCAGATCTGCAGCCACGTTCCGGCGGTTTTCGGCCGGGTTGAGGCTGCCCTCGAACAGTGCGTCCAACCCGCGGCCGCGGGTTGCCCCTTCATTTTTCGGTGTTGTCATGGGTCATCACCTCTGCAAGCGTGCGGTACGCCTCTGCACCCTCGTGATCCGGGGCAAATTCCAGGATCGACCGGCTGAGTGCTGAGGCCTCCGCAAACCGGATACTCTTTTTGACGACGACATCGAAGACGCGTTCCCCGAACAGTGTGCGCGCCTGGGTCAACACTTCGTCGGCGTGGCGGGTGCCCGTTTGGTACAGCGTGCCAAGGATCCCCGCGATGGTCAAGCCGGGGTTGAGCCGGGCCTGGACGCGTTTGATGATCCGCAGCAACAGGTCGATGGCCCGCAGCGCGAAATACTCGCACTGCATGGGGATCAGCACGGTGTCGGCGGCCGTCAACGCGTTGATAGTCAACAGGCCCAAGTTGGGGCCGCAGTCGATCAGGATGAAGCTGTACTGCGCGACCAGCGGGGCCAGGGCCTCTTTCAAGATCGTTTCTCGGCTTATGATCGGGATCAGCTCGATCTCAGCCGCGGCCAGGTCGATGTTGGCCGGCAAGATGTCCAGCCCCTGGCGCACGGAGCAAACCAATTCGGCTGGTTTCTGTCCCGGATCGCTCAATGCGTTGTAGATCGTGCGTGACAGGTTATCGGCTTGAATGCCGACGCCGTAAGAGAGGGCGGCTTGCGGATCCAGGTCAACCAGCAAGACGCGATAGCCCAACTCAACCAGGGCCGCGCCCAGGTTGATGGTGGTGGTCGTCTTACCGACGCCGCCCTTTTGATTCGCGATGGCGATGATGCGACCCATGCCGGTTACGCGTCCTTCGTGGCCCCTACCGTCCTTGCTGTGGCCGATCCGTGACCGGGCCACCCGTGGCCCGGTCACGGACCTCATCGTGAGCGGCTCTCGAGCTTGTCGAACGGCGGCCACAGCGCCTTTTTCTCGAAGCAGATACTGATCGGTCACGTCGGTTATTATAGCATAC
>PHCA01000123.1:0-1318 GCA_002842085.1 Chloroflexi bacterium HGW-Chloroflexi-1 | reverse complement strand
ACAGCGCCTTTTTCTCGAAGCAGATACTGATCGGTCACGTCGGTTATTATAGCATACTCTGTTCAGAAAATACACAACGAATGAGGAAAACAACGAATTGATTGCTGTGGCCGGTCTGTGACCGAGCCACCCCGGTTTCATCCGCCGTGGGCGCTGGCTTCACGCATGCCAGGCCAGCGGTAGTACAACGCGTTCTCGAACCCGATGCGGGCCAACATCCGGCCCACCGTGCCGTCGATGATGTCATCCACCGTGCTGGGGCGGCTGTAGAACGCCGGGACCGGTGGGAAGATCACGCAGCCGATGCGCGCGGCCTGGACCATCAGCTCCAGGTGGCCCAGGTGGAGCGGCGCCTCCCGCACGGCCAGCAACACGGGGTGTCCTTCTTTGAGTTGTACGTCGGCGGCGCGGCTGATCAGGTCGATGTCGAAGCTGTGGGCGATGGCCGAGAGGCTCTTGATGCTACACGGCGCTACGATCATGCCGGCGGTCTCGAAGGAGCCGCTGGCGATCGCCGCGCCGATATCGCCTGGGCAATAGACGACGTCGGCCAGCGCTTCGACGGCGCGCGGGTCCCAGGCGGTCTCCTGAGCGATGGTCATGCGTGCGGCCTGGCTCAGCACCAGGTGTGTCTCCACATCGGGCACGGCTTTCAGAACCTCGAGCAGGCGGATGCCGTAGATCTGCCCCGATGCGCCGGACATGCCGATGATCAAACGTTTCATTTCGTCCCCCCAGATGTAACTACTCAGCCGCCGTGTCATTGCGAGCGTTTTTTGCGAAGCAATCTCGATTGCCGCAATCTCGATTGCCGCAATCTCGATTGCCGCAATCTCGATTGCCGCAATCCCGATTGCTTCGTCGGCAAAAAACGCCTCCTCGCAATGACAAGCTGAATAGTTACCCCCAGATAGTTCTAGAAAAACACTCATCCCAGAATCCCCTGAGATTCTCAGAGAAACTGGCGGTATTGGGACATCTATTTTTCCGGAACGGCCCAATGCACCGCGACCGTCCCCAGCAGGGCTGTCTGAAAGCGCACATCGCGTAGCCCGACCGATGCCATGATCCGCGCGAGCTCGGGCGGGCGCGGGAACGCGCCGACCGATTCCGGCAGGTAGGTGTAGGCTTCCCGCTGGCCGCTGATCAGCCCGCCGATGAGTGGCACGATGCGGAAGAAATAGAGGTGAAACAGGCGGCTGAAGACCGGCGTGTGTGGCAAGGTGATCTCCAGGCAGACCACGTGGCCACCAGGTTTGACCACCCGGACCTGTTCGGCGAACGCGGCCGGCACGTCGATGACGTTGCGCATCATGAA
>PHCA01000122.1 GCA_002842085.1 Chloroflexi bacterium HGW-Chloroflexi-1 | reverse complement strand
CTATACTCACTACCATTCCAGCCCAGGACTGCTTCAGTGTCCGGTTCGGCCGAAGCGGTCGATCTCAGGATACGTGGGGTCATCTCCGGCTATTGATGGACCCGAGGTACTACTCAGCTTGCGGAGCGGTCAGCATTGGGCAAAGACCGCTCCTTCGACTACATCCGGCATCCTTCGACTACATCCGGCAAACGACGCCGAACTCCGCTCAGGAGGCGCCGGATTCCGCTCAGGATGCTCCAGGGTGGCTGAGTAGTTACGACCCGAGAAGCGCGTTACCCTGACGAAAGGAGTCTGCCTATCGACGTAACCCTGGCCCAAATCCCTAGTGTCGTCGGATCTATGAATCAGGTTGCTTCAAGGAGGAAGGCTTATGGCACGCAAGGATGTTGACGAAGCAGGCGCAAACCTGTATATGCAGTTCCAACAAGGGCGCATTTCTCGCCGGCAGTTTATGCAGGGTTTGACTGCAGCCGGCTTGGGCGCCGTTGGGGCGTCGGTTCTCGCCGCCTGCGGCACGCCCGCCCCTGTCGCTGCGCCCACCGCAGCACCGGCCGCGCCCACCGCCGCCCCCGCGGCGGCCGGACGCCCGCTGACCCCCACCTTCTACCAGTGGATTGAGGACCTACACCCAGGCATCAAGGGCACCGTGAACCCGAAGTTCCCGGGCCTCAGTTACCAGATTGCTCCGGTCGAAGGCTTCAACGTGGCACGCTTCGTCGCCGAAGCCAAGGCGGGTGAGAGCACCTGGGATGTCTACGTCGGCGTGACCCCCTTCGTCGAGATGGGGCAGCTCATCGCCAGCGGCGCGATCGAGCCATGGGACCCCTACATCCCCAAGGATGTGCTGGATGACATGATCCCTTCGATCCGCGAGGAGTGCTCGGTGGACGGCAAGCTCTACTGCTGGCCGTTCCTATTGGACGTGATCGTCGAGGCGCAGAACAACGCGCTGATCAGCGCGGCCGGCCTCCCCGACAAGATCCCGGTGGACTGGGATGAGTACCTCGCCAGCGCGAAGACCGTGATGGAGAAGGGCGCAGCTAAGTATGGCTGCACCTTCGATGCCCACGGCTGGCGCTCGTTGGCCCCCATCACCCACAGCATCAGCACCCAGTGCTACTACAACCTCGAAGGCGACAAGACCGGTTTCCCGCTCTACGATTTCACCAGCGAACCCGCCTTGCAGGCACTGGAAATCATGAAACAGATGTTGGCCCTGTCGTCGGCCAACGCGCTGCAGCCGGGTTCGACCGATGCCGGCGTGAACCAGACGCCGGATGAGGTCGCGTTCGCCGCGGAACTGGTCGCCTACTACATCAAGTATCAGAATGCGCCGCTGCGCTTCCAGGAAAAGTGGAAGGATCCCACGACATTCCGCATGGGCGCGCTGCCCAAGGCCAAGGGCGGCGAGGGCTCCACGGTCTTCTGGGACACCGGCGCAAGCCTGTTCAAGCACGGCCAGAACAAGGAACAGGCCGCTGAGTACCTGAAGGCGCTGACGTACGAGCCGCAGATCTGGAAGGACTCCATCGCTGGCAGCTCGGCTGGCCATCCGGGGCAGTTGCCGCCATACAAATCGATCTACGCCGGCTGGGAGAAGGATAAGCCGGACTGGCTCCAGAAGGAGGCCTGGGTGTCGTTGGTGCGCGGCGGGCTGGATGTGGCGAAGGCCATCCCGAACCACCAGTTTGGCCTGCAGCAATTCATCATCGGCCAGCCGATCTGGGAGAAGTACCTGAAGGGTGAGGAGAAGGATCCCAAGAAGGCGATGCAGGAGTGCAAGGATGCGGTAGTAGCCGAAATCAAGAAGGGCGGCTGCTGCGGCCTCTGACCGGCAGGCTGAGGCACGTGCCGAAAGGCCTGGGGCGAGGCGTTTTGTCTGTGACACCGTGGCAGGTTTTCGCTATTCCGGCGGGAGTCTGCCGGCCACGGCGAGCCGCGGACGAAATGCCTCGCCCTTGTTGATCCATTCAGGGGCAACGTATGAGCAGTATTACCTTACCACGGCGCGGCGCCCGCCGGAGACGCTCTCTGATGGCGCGCACCCGGGGCTGGGGCAACTGGATCTATCTCCTCCCCGCCGCGTTGTTCTTCTTCATGTACATGGCCTATCCGATCCTCAGGTCCATGTGGATGAGCTTCACCAACTACCAATACCTCAGTACTGAGCCGGCCCAGTTTGTCGGGCTGCAAAACTTCGCTAACGCCCTCAACGACCCGCTCTTCCACCTCGGATTGCTGCGCGCGGCGACCTTCACAGCGATTTTTCTGCCGGGCGTGATCTTCATCCCGCTCTTTGTGGCCATCCTGGTGGACCGGGTGGGCAATCAGCGGCTGGCAACTGTCTACCGGTTGATCCTGCTGATCCCCGCCGTGATCCCGGCAGCGATGATTTTCGTCCTGTGGCGCTGGCTGTACGATTTCGAGATCGGCCCGATCAACACCATCCTGCGAGACTACCTGCACTTATTCAACAGCTTCAACGCGCCCCAGTGGGTTGGCGTTTCGCCGTTAGCGCTCCCTGCGGTGGCGTTCGTCGAGATTTGGTGGGGGTTGGGCTACCATACGATGTTCTTCCTGGCCGGCCTGGCATCCATTCCCAGGGAGTTGTTCGAGGCCGCACGGGTCGATGGCGCCAGCGAATGGCAGATGTTCTGGCACGTGACCCTGCCGCGGCTCCAGCCGATCATGCTGATCCTGGTGATTCTGCGCTTCGGCAGCGCCATGGCCGTTATCGACGACTTCATCATCATGGGCGGATTCAACCGGGCGCTGCCGACCTACACCTGGACGGTCTACATGTGGCACATGGCCTTCCAACTCGGGACCTGGCCGCAGGGCTATGCCAGCGCCGTCGGTTGGCTGGGCGCCGGGGCCATGCTCATCGTCGTCGCCATCATGATGTATGTCTTCCGGAATCGTGACTAGGCCTAACCAGTCGCATTCTTGCGCGCCGGGTAAGGATTTGATGGCGCAACAATCTTACATGGCTCTTGCCATTTGCAGGTTAGGAGCGGTCTCTTATGACGAGCGCTGAATCGAGTCTAGCAAACACCCGGTCCGGCAGCCGCGTGCCGCCGAAGCGCCGCAAGCGGATCCCCGCACGCACGGTGGTGATGCATGCCATCATCATCTTCTTCTGTCTGCTGGTCCTGGTGCCCCTCTTATGGGTCCTGTTGACCTCGGTGAAGTCGTTGCGCGACGCCTATACGGGCAAGCTGTGGCCGGAGGTCTTCGATTTCACCCACTATACCTATGTCTTCCAGAAGATGCCTAGCGTGCTCCGCAACTTCGCAAACAGCATCATCGTGACGGTCGCCACGGTGATCGTCACCACGGTGATCGCCATCCTGGCCGGCTATGCGCTGGCGCATCTGCGGCTGCCAGGCGCGGCGGTGGTGGGCGCGGTGTTGCTCGGCACCCTCTTCTTCCCGACGCGCCTGGTCTCGATCATCGGGATCTTCCAGATTCAGCGCCACCTGGGTCTGATCGACACCCTGCCGGGGCTCATCTTACCATACATCACTTTGAACCTGGCGTTGAGTATCATGATCATGCGGGGCATCTTCCAACAGGTCTCGCCCGAGCTGGTGGACGCGGCGCGCGTCGATGGCGCCAGTTCGTGGCGCACGCTCATCCAGATCATGCTGCCGCTGGCCGCCAACGGCGTCGTGGTGCTGGGCATCGTCAACTTCGTGACGGCCTGGGGTGAGTTCCTGCTGGCTTATACCCTGACCAACGACCGCTTCACGCGCACCTTCCCGGTGGTGCTGGCGACCACCTTCGGCGGGTTTGGCGAGTGGGCGTTCCCGCGCGTGGCTGCCATGTACATCATGGCGATCCTCCCGGGCATTCTGGCCTTTACCTTCCTGCAGCGCTGGTACATGAAGGGCTTGCAGGAAGGCGCGCTGAAGTTCTAGCTGACGGGGTATGCAATGGCTGCCAAACCGCCGCACGTCATCATCAGCTTCGATATGGAAACCGATCTCGGGAACTGGTGGACCACCTACGAGGGGGTCACTGCGGGCACGCCGCGCATTCTCGAGATCCTGGCCCGACACGCCGTCCCAGTGACTTTCCTGTTTACGGCGGATGCGGCCCAGGCCTGCCCGCAGGCGGTCGGGTGGGTGCTCGCTGACGGCCACGAGGTCGGCTGCCACGCGCTGCGCCACGAGTTCCTCGGCGAGGCCAACTCGGACACCCCGGGCCTATTTACGCTGTTGCCGGAGGAAATCGACCACCGGCTGGACCTGGCGACCGAGGCCGTCGCCGCCGTGGCCGGGGTGCGCCCCGTTTCTTTTCGCTGTCCCCGGCTGCAGAGCAGCAACCAGGTGGTCCATGCGCTGGAGCGCCTGGGCTACGTCGTCGACAGCAGCTATCCCACCTACTTTTACGCCAAACAGCTTGTCCCCTACCATCCCAGCCGGGACGACTGGCGCGAGGCCGGCGACATGCGCCTGCTGGAGCTGCCCACCTACGCCGATTTCACGGAGCCGCCGCCACCGGGCGTGGATGGCTTCTGGCGCGGACGCGACTGCTGGCCGAAGCTACGACTGGAGGGCGGGATTCGCTTCAAGGAGCGGATCGACAGGATGGGCGCCTATCTTGGGGCGCGTGGATTGCCGCACGTCGTCTGTCTCTACTTGCATCCATGGGAATTCGTGCCGACGCCGCGCGAGTTGGTCTTCGGCGAGGGCCGGCTCGAGGTGGCTGAGTGGCTTTGGCAGAACAGCGGCGAGGCGCACCTGCAAGCGCTGGAGGAGTTGATCGCCCTGTTGCGCGCCGTCGGCGCAACTTTCTGGACGATGAAAGACTTCGCGGCGGCGTGGAAGGGATGATGGGGCTTGCAGGTTCGACGCAAGAGGCTCGTTTTCGCCACAGAGGACGCTGAGTACGCAGAGAAAATCCAAGTCGGCACATGTCCGAAACGGGTGCAAAGCGGGCACGGTCGGGAGACCGGCCCGAGCGCCTGTGCTGGACATGCGCCCCCAAGTCAACTCCGCGTCCTCCGCGCTCTCGGCGGTCAAAGACGGTTGGTCAATCAGGATGCAAAGGAGCAACCACACATGGACATCCTCCTCAGTGAATTCCAGGCGCGCGTCGCGCGCGTCCAGGCGCTGCTGCATAGGCACGATCTCGATGCGGCGTTGATCTACTACGACGAGCTGCGGTCGGCTAATGGCTTCTACCTCTCGAACTGGGTGCCGCAGTTCGAATCGGGCGCGGTGCTGGCGCCGCTGGAAGGGGAGCCGTGCATCCTCGGCGGGCCGGAATCGGAGCCGTTTGCCAGGGCCGACGCGGCGATCAAAAAGACCTATAACGTCCCTGTCTTCATGGTGCCCGACGAGGAGTATCCGTACGCCCGCATCCTGTCAGTTGGCCAGGTGATGGCGGAGGCGTTGGGCGGCCGGCCGCTCCGGCGCCTGGGTATCGTCGGGTTAGGGGTCATGCCGTATGCGTTGCACGCGGAGCTCACACAGCAGCTCAGCGACGTGGAGTTGGCCGACATCACCGAGCCATACGAGCAATTGCGCTGGTTCAAGAGCGCTGCCGAGGTTGCGTCGATCCGCGCGGCGTTCGCCATGGCGACCCAGGCGCTCGCTCCCATGTCCGCCCAGATCGTAGCCGGGAACAGCGAACAGCAGGTGGGCGCGGCCGGCGAGGCGAAGGCCCGCGCCCTGGGCTGCTCCGGTTTCGGCTACCGCACCATCGTCGGCTCGGGGCCGCGAGCCGGCAGCGTCGTGCCAACACCCACGGCGCGGCGTCTGGCCGATGGCGAGCTGGTGATGTTCAGCATCAGCCCCAAGGTCAACGGGTACGCCTCGTCGGTTGGCGACACGACCGTGGTGGGCGGCGCGCCGAACCAGGCCCAGAAGCGCCTGCTGAGCCACATGGCGCATGCGTTCGACATCGCCCGCCAGCAGTTGGTCGTCGGCCGCACAGGCGTGGAGATGGACGCGCCGATCCGGGCTTACCTGCTGGAGTGCGGCTACGCGCCCTACATGCTGGTGCCCTACATCCACACCGTCGGCCTGTTCGAAGCCGAAGGGCCATTCTTCGGCCCGCGCAGCCACGTCACCTTGCAGCCACACATGACCGTCTGCATCGACATCAGCCTCTTCGGCATGCCTGACCTGCATGGCGCGCGCTTCGAGAGCGGCTTCGCGATCACTGAAGACGGCGCGCTGCCGCTGGCGCCGGAGATCGATGAGCTGATCTTGAGCCATCGGTAGGCCCGCCAGGTGCTAAAGCACGCTGGCTACGAAATGCAAGCCCCCTCAAGGGGGCTGAGGCGATCACAACAGCCCCGGCTGGGGCTTCCACCTCGTAGCCGCCCGGCTGGGGCTTCCACCTCGTAGCCGGATGGCTTCCAGCCTCCGGCGGGTGCGCTGGCTACGAAATGCAAGCCCCCTCAAGGGGGCTGAGGCGATCATCGACAGCCCCGGCTGGGGCTTCCACCTCGTAGCCGGATGGCTTCCAGCCTCCGGCGGGTGCGCTGGCTACGAGATGCAAGCCCCCTCAAGGGGGCTGAGGCGATCATCGACAGCCCCGGCTGGGGCTTCCCCCTTGTAGCCGGATGGCTTCCAGCCTCCGGCGGGTATGCTGAAAGCTATGAACGATCACAACAAGATCCTCCAGGCGATCGACTCGCACCGTGGCGAGGCGATTGAGTTCCTCCGGCGCATGGTCGCCTTCGATAGCTCGACCATTCACCACGGGCTGGACGGCCAGGAGCTCGCCATCCAGGAGTGGCTGGCGGGCGTCTTGCGGGGTTGGGGGCTGGCGACGCGCCTTTTTGAGCCGGACAATGAGAAGATGAAGGCCTACCCCGACTTCAGCCCAGGCCACAGCTACCGGAACCGACCCAACCTGGTCGCGGTGCTGGCAGGCCAGGGGCGCGGTAAGTCGCTGATCCTCAACGGCCATGTCGACACGATGCCGGCCGGTGACCGGTCGAAGTGGACGCACGATCCGTGGGGCGGCGAGATCGCGGACGGCGCCATGTTCGGCCTGGGGGTCTGCGACATGAAGGCGGGCGTGGCCGCCATGATCCTGGCGACCCACTTCCTCTGCGAGGCCGGCTTCCCGCCGCAGGGCGACGTGCTGATCCAGAGTGTGGTGGACGAGGAGGGCGGCGGCAACGGGACGCTGGGCTGCGTGGTCGAGGGCTATCGGGCCGATGCCGCGATCGTCACCGAACCGACCCGTCTGCATGTGCAGCCCGCCAGCCGCGGCGTGTTGTTGCTCGAAGTGGCTGTCGAGGGCCGCGCCACCCACGCCTGTCTGAAGTGGGGCGGCGTGAATGCGATCGAGAAAGGGATGAAGATCATCCAGGGGATGATCGAGCTGGAGCGTCTCTGGCTTGCCACCCGTCGCCATCCGCTCTTCCCGCCCCCGACCATCACCATCGGCCAGATCGACGGCGGGCTGGCGGGCTCGCAGGTGCCGGGCGAGTGCATCCTGAAGTTCGACGTCAAGTATCTCCCCGTTGAGATGGACCGTGACAGCCGCGGCAGGCCGAACAACGCCGACATGGTCAAGACGGAGGTCGTGGAGTGGATCCGCATGATCTGCGCAGGGGATCCCTGGTTGCGCGCCCACCCGCCCGCGCTGAGCTGGTATCAGCACTGCATCCCGCACTACCTGGATCCCAAGCATCCGCTGGTCGGGATGATGAGCGGCGCGACGGAGGCCGTCCGGGGGTGGAGCATGATCTCCGGTTTCCCGGCCGGCTGCGATGCCCGTCATCTGCAAAACAAGGCCGACATCCCGACGATCATTTTCGGCCCTGGCGATCTTCAGTACGCGCATAGCATCGACGAGCGCGTGTCGGTCCAGGAATACCTGGACGCCATCAAAATCCTTGCCCTGACGATCCACGATTGGACGTCGGAACAGGCAGCATCGCAACACGGAGTCACGACATGATCACTGAAATCCCAACCAGCGAGTTCCATGAACGCATCCGACGCGTGCAGGCAGAGCTGGCCCATCGCGGGCTAGATGCGCTGCTGACCTTCGGCAGCGAGGCCGAGCCACAGTTCGTCCGCTACCTGAGCGATCACTGGCCGGCTTTTGAATCTGCAGGCGTCCTCATCCCTGTGGAAGGCGAGCCGATCCTGCTCATCGGCCCGGAGAGCCTGACTTACGCCCAGGTTCGGAGCAAGATCCCCAAGATCCGCCAGATCCTGGAGTATCGCGAGTCTTCGGAGCCGGAGTACCCCGGCAAGCCGCTGGACAGTTTCACCAGCGTGTTCGATGAAGTCTCCGGCGGCAAAAGTGTGCGCCGGTTGGGCGTCGTCGGCTACCCGATCACGCCGGTGCCGGTATACGAGGGCATCCGAGCGGCCATGGCCAGCGGCGAGATCGTGCGCGCCGACGACATCCTGATCGGGATGCGGATGGTGAAGAGCGCGAACGAGCTGGTGTTGCTGCGCGAGGCGTTTCGCATCTCCGAAAAGGCGATCGAGGCCGTGCTGAACCGGATCAAACCCGGCATGATGGAGGTGGAGGTCGTCGGCATTGCCCAGGAGGTGCTGTACCGCCACGGCGCCGAGTACGAGGGACATCCGCTCTACGTGCTTTCGGGACGCAACAGTGCCAACGCCATTGGTCGGCCGACCCTGAAGAAGCTGGTGGAAGGGGAGGTCATCCAGCTCAACTTCGGCGCCCGCTACGGCGGCTACTCCTCCAGCGTCGGGCGGCCGGTGCTGCTGGGGCACATGCCCGCTGACGTGCGCGGCCTCCTGCAAATGGGCCTGGACGCGGCGAACAAGACGATGGAACTGATCAAGGCTGGCGTCGAAGCGCACCAGGTGGCCCAGACCGTGCACGACTTCATCACCGCCCGCGGCTACGGCCCAAACATTCTCTACGGCCCGTGCCACGGCATCGGCCTGATGGAGTGCGAGCACCCCTGGATGGAGACCAACTCTGAGTATGTGTTGCAGGAGAACTACACATTCCAGGTCGACTCGTTCCTCTATACGCCGCAGTACGGGGCGCGCTGGGAGGACGGCATCCGCGTGACGGCCGATGGCGTGGAGCAATTGTCGACCTATCGGCGCGAGTTGATCGTTATCTGATGGCTATGTCACAGCCCCAGCAGTCACGCCGTTCGACCTTGCTGTCGCTGCTGAGTGAGCGGCGGCAAGATATCATACCCGCCACCACGTACGGGGTCGATCGCTACAGCCACCCGTGGATGGCGGCCGATCCCTCGTTCGCGCGCCTGCTGGACTACACCGACGCGCACGAGCATATTTTCGCGCTGCACCTGTCGTACTACGCCTCCTTTGGGGCCACCGATGTCCTGAGCGTCAGCGATCCGACCCTCGTCCAGCAGCGTAGTTATCGCCGGGAGGACGCCACCCACACCGAATACGTACTCCACACCCCGGCCGGTGATCTGACTGCCCACTACACCGAGACCGATGGTGTCCACACGGTGTGGCGCCATGATATGCTGATCAAGAGCGACGATGACATGGATCGTTTTCTGGTGACGCCGTGGGTATCGGCGCCGCCAGACGTGGTAGCGTTCGAGCGGACCCGGCAGGCGCTCGGCGAGCGCGGGCTCATGGAAATCGAGATGCCGGATCCGTTGTGCCTGGTCGTCGAGAACATGTCGTACGAGGATTTCATGGTGCGCACGGTCCACGCGCCGGAGAAGATCTATGCGCTGCTGGATCGGATGGCGGAACTGTTGTATGCGTGGTTGGAGGCGCGGCTGCGCGCCGGCTTTGGCCCTGTGTTCAGGATCTTCGGGCCGGAGTATGCCGCGCCGCCCGTGAACTCGCCGGCTTTTTTCCGGAAGGCGGTGGTGGCCTATGATAAGCCGCTGGTAGATCTGATCCATCGCTACGGCGGGTATGTGCGTTACCACTGCCACGGGCCGATCAGAAGAGTGCTGGACGAGTTCTTGGAGTTGGGCGTGGATATGATCGATCCCTGCGAGGCGCCACCCAGCGGCGACATCACATTGAGAGAACTGGCAGACCGCGTCGGCCGCGATCTGATCCTGATGGGCAACATCCAGCTCGACGACATCGAACGCGCGGAGCCGGAGAAGATCGACGCATTGGTGGCCGAGGCCGTGGACGCGGTGGGCGGACGCGCCCCCTTCATCCTGTGCCCCACGGCATTCCCGTTCTCCTCGCCACTCCCGCCGGTCACCGAAGGTAATCTGATGCGGTTTCTCGATGCAGCCGAGAGGTAGGGATTGGGGATTAGGGATTGGG
>PHCA01000121.1 GCA_002842085.1 Chloroflexi bacterium HGW-Chloroflexi-1 | reverse complement strand
CTCGTATCACGGCGACACCACGGTGCAGGCGCCGGCCGGAGCGTTCACCGACACGGTGACGCTGACCCAGGCGCCGGCCTACGGGATGCCGCCCGGCGGTAATCTGGCGAGCGCCGGTCACGTCTTCGAGCTGGCGGCGGTCTACAGCGCGGGCGGGCAGCCGGCCCAGCTCGCGCCCGGCCAAGCCTACACCGTCACCGTGCGCTACACTGACGCGGAGCGCTGGGCGGCCATCGAGGACACGCTGGCGCTCTACTGGTGGGACGGCAGCCGGTGGCAGCGGGAGCCATCGAGCGCGGTAGACGTGAGCGCCAGGACCGTCACCGCCGCGCCTGACCACTTCTCGCTCTGGGCGGTGTTGGGTGAGACCCATCGCACCTACCTGCCAGCGGCGCTGCGGTAGGTAGATAAGGCGGCCGGCGCGCTGAGCGCGCCGGCCGCCCGCGCGTTTTCTAGCCACCGGGGCTGGCGATGACTTCCCCAGACCGCAGCATCTACATCAATATGGGCACAGACACGATGCCCAGGCCAGCCATCTGTCGGATGTGGTCATCGAAGGCGAATACTTGTAAGATGCCGAGTCGCTTGGCCATCACGAGGATTGAACAGTCGGTATAGCTCCAGGCCTGGTCGTCGTATCGGCAGAAGGCTTCCCAGGTCGCCGCGTCGACCTCATCGGACAGGTTGACATAGCGATGCTCCTCTCGCAGCACACGCCCAATCGTGATCGAGTCTCGCGGCGAAACCTTGGCCCGAAACCAGGTTACCGTCTCATCGAAGACCGACTCCAGAATGATCCAGCGCGTGCGCGGATGCGCGGTCATATACCGTCGTGCATCATGGTGATGCTCTTCCGACCGCACGAAGAAGGCAATGAGGGCCGACGTGTCCGCAATAACCTCGGACATCAAGTACCTCGATACAGCAAGTCGTCCACATGCTCCGCGTAGTTGGTGATCTCCTTACCCTGCTCATCACGCCCGATAACATACTGAGGATCAGGCTCGGCCACTTCTAGAGCGCCGCATAATTGCCACGTGCGAGTCCGGGTTATGTCGAAAGCTGTCTTCTCTTTCGCGACGTATCGCTCTAACGCCAACCGGACGATTTGATCCACCGTGACAGACCTGCGTGCCGCTTCACCCGTCAGCCATCCGTACAAGGTCGGCGGCAGATCGAGTTGAAGGTGGTGGTTCTTCATGGGGGCAGCAGCCGTTTGTCCCATCGTCTCGTCCTCCCTATCGTTGCGCTGAAAGCCACAGCAACGATTCCAGTATAACACACCAACGCGCATCTGGCATAACTCGGCGATTAATGAAGCGATGTGCGAACTCTCCCCAGTCACTCTCCCCCCATCTTCCGTTCCAGCCGTTCCAACCGATGGCGCAATTCGACCAGCGTCTCCTCACGCATCGGGCCGGCCGGCCAACCCTCGGCGATGCGCAACGCCCAGGCCGCCCAGCCGCGCGCCGCGGCCAGATCGCCCGTCTGCCATTCGTGATATTTGGCCAGCTCGATGTAGGGGGTCAGGTCGTCGCCGGGGATGGTGCTGATCCACGCTTCCCACAGCGCGGCCGCCTCATCACGTCGCGCCTGGCGTTTGAGCAGCAGGCTCAAGTCCCGCAGGACACGCGCCCGATCGAGGTTGTCGAGGGGACCGGCCAGGGTGGCCCGGTAGGCGGCCTCGCCAGCCTCGAACCAGGCCAGCGCCTCGTAGGCGCGCGCCAAGTTGGCGCATTCCGCGGGGTGCAGGTCGCCGAGACGCTCGACGGGCACGGGCCAACTGAAGAACTGGACCATGCGCGCCGCCAGCAGCGGCATCGTGGTGATGTCCACCAAGTTGTGGTAGAACACGCGGGCCAGCATGTCGGTGGCGATCCCGGTGCGATAATAGTCACGATAAATGTCCGGGATCATCCAGCCGGGGACATCCTCCTCGGTGCGATCGATCCCCAGCACGTGCTGTTCGAGGCTGCCCAGGCGGCACGAATCCAGCCGGCCGCGCCAGAAACGCCGGGCCGGCGGCAGCAGATCGAGGTGGGGCGCGGCCGGCAGCGGCGGCGGGATGCGGGCCAGGATGAAACGGTTTTGCACCAGCGGCATGTCGAAGGAGCGGCCGTTGAAGCTCACGATGCCGGTGCAGGCGCTCAAGGCTTCTTCGACCAGGTGCAGTTGGGCCCGCTCTTCGCCGGGGTGGCGCATGAAGAACTGGCGCACCACGAAAGCGTCGGTCTCGGCATCGTTGCCGGCAGAAGGCGAGGCGGCTCCCAGCTCATACGTGCCAATGCCGATCATGAAGGTGTAGGTACCGGTGTCCAGCGACAGCCCGGTGGTCTCGGTGTCGATGAACGCGGCCTGGGCCGGCGCCAGATCCGCCAGGAGGGGATCACGGCCCAGCGCGGCCAGCGCGGCCGGCTCGGCCCGCAGCCACGTCGCCAGATCGGGCCGGTCGATCAGCGGGTAGCGCGCGGTGCGCACCCACGCCGGGCCGAAGGGGGTCTCCACCGCCTCTCCCGGCAAGAGACCGGCTTCTGGCGCCAGGTTGGGCGCGGGCGGCCGCGCCAGATCCTTTGCGCCGCGCTGCAACCCCAACTTGCGCAATCGCCGGATCCGCTCCAGGCGTTGCTGGGCTTCTTCTTTGCTAGTTGACATAGCTGGCGGTCACAGAATCACTCCCCCCGCAGTTGATCGAGGGTCGCCCGGTCGAACGGATCACGTCCCTGGCGCAGCGCAGCGAGCCAGGCCTTCCGACGCGGCCCGGAACGCTGATACGCCGTCTCGCCGCTGGCTCGCAATGCAGCCAGGTAGGTCTCGAAGTCGCCAATCGCTGCCTCGAAACGGCCCAACTCCGCGTAGACGATCCCTCGACTGTCATGCGCGGGGCCGCTGGCATCCAATGCCACCGCCCGTTCACAATACGGCAGGGCCAGTTCGGGCTGGCGGTCCAACGCGTACGCCCAGCACAACGCGTTGTAAGCGCCGGCGTGGTCTTCTTGCATCTTCAGCACACGTTCGAAGTCCGCCAACCAGAGACCGCTCTTTTCCTGCTTCACATAGGCCAACCCCCGGTTGAAGTAAGCCGCCACCAGATCAGGGTCCAGCGTGATGGCCCGGTCGAAATCGCCAATTGCCAGCGCCACGCCTTCAGGTGTACCCAATTGGAGGTAGGCAGTACCGCGATTGCTGTAGACAGTCGCATCGTCTGGGTTGGCTGCGATGACCCGCGTCAGATCTGCCACGGCAAGGGCGAAATCTCCGGGTTGGCCGCGATGTAAGGCCGCGATGCCGCGATTGTTGTAAGCGGATACCATGTCCGGGCGCAGGTCAGCGGCCCGGGTGTAGGCCTCGATCGCCTGGTCCGGATCGGGTGGATCGTCCAATTGGTAGACATAACCCATGAGAAAGTATAGACTCGCCGCAGCAGCCGCATGCGCGGGTGGCCGCGTGGCGGCCTGGGTAAGGATCGCCCGCGCGTTGGTGAAGTCTCCGCGATCCACATACATCTGGCCCAGGGTCAGCAAAGCAAAGTAACGCGTCTCCTCCGGCAGCGCGTTGTTGATCGTGGTGGATAACTCAGCCGGAGATTGGATGACTTTCTCTATCTCGTGCGCATCCGTGTCAGCGTTCAACTCCGGGACCGCAAAACGGACCAACACCCGGCCGCTATCGTATTCGCCCCAGATGACCAGCCTGGCAGCGGAGCGACGTACCACGTCCAGCGCCGCCTCCCGATCCCGGATTTCCTGGGGCCAGACCGCGGCCAGCACCTCGGTCAGGCGCGCCGCCTGGATCTCCCGGTCCAGCGCGGCCTGCAGCCGGCCGGCGACGTTATATCCCTGCCCGCCTCCCGCGTAGTTGACGAACTGCCCGACGACGATCAGCGTTTGACCTCGGCTTGCGCGCGGGTAGGCCCTGCCTCGAAGCCAATTCACGCTCAACAGCAGGCCGACCGAAACGATCACGACGCCCGCGGCGATCAGGCGCCAGGTCCACACCGGCCTTGCGCCGAGGCGGTTGCGTGCCGGGGCCGCGGACGCGGCGGGCTGAGCAGCCTGGGCCGGCGCTACAGCGCGGGCGGCGGCGGGCGGATTCTGCGGGGGAAAGCCGGCCGCGACCAACAGGGTGTCGCGTTCATCGGGCGTCAGGCGCAACCGCTCCGCACACCGCAGGACATCTTCCGCGCTGCGCGGACGAGCGACGAGCCCCTCCTTCCAGCGGAAGATCGTCTGGCGGCGCACACCCACGGTGCGGGCCAGCTCCGCGTCGCTGATCCCGGTCCGGGCCATGTATTCGGTCAGAAGCTCGGCAAAGGTACGCATACAGGATTCCTGCTGCCATGCCGCAGCGCGCTCACCCTATCTACTTCGAGAATAAGTGCTGTGGGTATCCTCTCAAGCGACAGCCATAATCCGGGGTGGCTGTGGCCGGTCTCCTGACCGAGCCACGGTGGCTGCGTGCCCGCTGTGGCCGGTTTGTAACCGTGCCACGGACGGGCTCGGTCACAGACCGGCCACAGCATGCCCGAAAATCGAGAGGATACTCGTGAAGACTTCGGAAGTCTTCACGCTGAAGATACCGTCCCGTCCACCCCTCGTTTGCCGGGTGTTGCACGCAAATACACGCCAATGTAACACTTGTGGCTCTTGAAATGTCCGCGCCTTGTTGTAACGTGAGGGCGTGCGACAGACGTTCCAAGTCTAACTCAAAAGGACAAGCGTAGCAAGTCAAGCAGATCAAGAGGAGGATGATCACCATGCGGACCTTCAAAACAGCTCTGTTTCTCGGGTTGCTGATCGGTTTCTCGATCGGCATCAGTGCGTGCGCCCCGGCCGCGCCGGTCGATGCGTCCAAGGCGCGCAGTCGGGCAGTGATCCAAAGCGGCAACATCGTCTCTGCGGAGGAATTGCGGGTTGCCGAATACCTCAACTACTACGAACAGGATTTCCCGGAACCGGTCGCCACGGCCCTGGGCCTGGATCTCCGGCCGGGGAATCCGGTCCTGCCCGTTGGGGGTGGAGAAGCCTGGGTGCAGATCGGTCTTCAGGCGAAATCGGCAGAGCCGGTCGATGTGGCGCCGCTCAACCTGGCGTTGGTGATCGACCGCAGCGGTTCGATGGATGCCCCCGAAAAGATGCCCTACGTCAAACAATCGATCCGGGCCTTTCTGGAAAGCCTGGCGGTCAACGACCGGGTGGCGATCGTCATCTACAACGATAGGGCCGATCTGATCGTGCCGGCGCGCGAGGTGGGTGACGGGAGTTGGATTGCGGCCGCGGTCGACCGGTTGACCCCTGGCGGGAGCACCAACCTGTACGATGGGCTGATGCTGGGCTTCCGCGAGGTCGATCGGGGGTTCGACGTCCGGCGCAACAACCGGGTCATCCTGCTCACCGACGGGATCGCCAACGTGGGGGTGACCGATGCCGACCGGATCGCCGCCGACGCCCTGGCCTACAACGAACGCGGTATCCACCTCTCCACCATCGGGTTGGGGCGAGAGTTCAACGATGCCCTCCTGTCGCAATTAGCGATCCAGGGCCAGGGCGCCTATCACTTCATCGACTCGGCCGAGGAAATGGACCGGGTGTTCCGCGATGAGCCCCTGGGCTTGATCCAGAAGGCCGCCGGCGAGGTCTCCATCGTGTTACGGCCCGCGGAGGGCGTGCGACTGGTGGCTCTGACCGGATATGAGGGTGAGCCACCCGCCGGGCCGGTGCAAGTTCGCCTGCGCGACACGGGCACGGGCGAGAGTCAGGTGCTGCTGGCGCGGCTGCACGCCGACCCGGGGCGGACCGGCCGGCGTGAGCTGGCCACTGTCGAGCTGCGCTACACCGATCTCTTTGCCCAGCGCCAGGAGACCATCACGCTGCCGGTCTACGTCGAAGTCAGCACGGCGAGCGGTTACGATCCGCTCTGGGATCTGGAGGTGCTGCGCAACGTCACCATCCAACGCACGGCCGAGGGGTTGCGGGAGATCGATCGGCTGTACCAGGCACAGCGTTATCAGGCGGCCTGGGATGTGGCGTACCAACTGGAACAGCGCCTGCGTGAGGTGGCCCGCCTGACGGGCGAGGAGCAGATGGCCAAAGACGCGGACCTGCTGCGGTCGTACCAGGCGACACTCGCCCGCTGGGTCCAGTCCCAAACCGGTCGCCCGCCACTCAGCCCCGAACAGCCGGAACCGACCAGGTTCTACCGCGGCCGAGAGGTCGCGACGCCGGCCATGCCGGTGATCGAAGTGAAGTAGAGGCAACGGATGGAAAACGGATAAACGGATGGCGAATCGGCAAGCAGGCAAATGATCCAACCGATTGGTCCTTGTCTGCTTGCCTCCTTGTCTACTTGTCTCCTTGTCTACTTGTCTCCTTGTCTCGCGATGACGGGATCGGCGCGCAGCGCTGCGAGGGTGCTGGCGTCCTCCACCCGCAATACCGCGCCCCGGCTGATCCGCACCGCGCCGCCGTACTGATCCCATCGCGCCAGCCCGGACGCGACACGCGCCGGCACGTGTCCCCCGGTCGCCCGTTGGAGAAAGCCCAGGATCGCGTCCGCCTTGACCCCGGACGTCCGCGCCCGGGCCAGGCTGCCGCGGGTGATGCGATGGCGGGTCGGCTCGCCCAGCTCGTATCGGCCGGAGACCGGCTCCGTGAAGCGCAGCAGGCGAAAACGGTCGAGCAGGGGCAGCCACAGCGGCGCGCTGACGCTGAAGTCCTCCGTCACGGTCAACCGGGCCGGTCGCGGCAACTCGGGGGGCGCGGCGCCCGCCAGCCAGGCCGCCCCGAGCGGCGTCAACCGGAAAGAGGCAACCTGGCCGCCTTCCGCCAGGCCCAGCGCCACCGCGCCCAGCCAGAACAGCGGCCCCTGGATCAAAAACGCGACCAGCCGGCCCTCGACATCATCCCACGACTCGAAACCGGAGAGGTAGCGGCCGGACGCCCTATCGCGCAGGTACCAGCCGGTGTAGTTGCCGTCCGGCCGCTGGAAGTCGGGGTTGACCGCCTTGACCCCCGCCACCAGATCGGCAATGGTGTACCAGGCATCCACCGCCAGCCCATGCAAAGCATCCAGGAGCGCGCGGCGGGCGAGCCAGGGGTCGTTGCGCCAGACCCCCTCGATCTGCAACGCGGCGACGTGGCGCAGATCGTTCCAACCCAATCCGTCCGGTGTGAGGTCCGTGCTCTCCCGCCACGCGGCGAACAGCGCTCTGATCCCCTCCCACGGTGTCGCCCGCAGCCACGCGGTCGAAGCCGCGGCCTCGACCGTCAGCCGCCCCCCGCCGGTCGTCAGCCAGCCGCGTTCACGGGCCAGCGTGATCATCAGATCGAACCGGGCCGCCTCCTGCAGCAGCAGACCGTCTTGCAGGCGCTCACGGTCGGCCGGGCGCAACTGACCGGCCCTGTCCACCCGCGGCGGCGCCTCACGGATCGCGGCCAGGAGCGCGCACAGGTCAACGGCCAGGACGTTGAACGCCTGGCGCACGCGCGCGGGGGGCTGAGTGGGGGCCAGGGCCGGGGTCTGGGCCACCGCGGCCGCCAGTGTCGGGGCGCCGGGCGGGGGCAGCAAATCGTCCGGGATGTAGACGTACTCCACCGGCCCGGCCCCTAAATCGGCGAACGCCCGGAAGATCAGGCCGCGGTACCACAGCTCCTCGACGGGGCCATCGGGCGAGCGCCAGACCTGCTCGCGTTCGAGCTTGCCGGGGCCGACGGGCCGGATCGCGCCGAAACGCCGCGTGAACGCGGGCGTCTTCATCCGGCCGCCGGCCGCGGCCAACGCGCGCCAGGCGTCCTGCGCCGCGGGCGAACAGCTCGCCAGGGCCGCGGCGGTGTCGGCGGGCTCCGCCAGCAGCGCGGCCAATTGCGCGGCCGCGTCAGCCCGGACGTTGGTGGTCAGGCCGACCCCGCGCAGCTCGGCGATGCCCCGCAGCATCGCGAGAGGATGGTCGTTGAGGCTGGGCAGGATGAGTCTCAAGCCAAAATCCTGATTTGCGGAAATCTAACATTGTCGAGCTAACAAAGAAGGCTTCTGAGAGCCGCTCGTAGTAGAGAGCCGCTCGGAGAGCCGCTCGGAGAGCCGCTCGTAGAGCCGCTCGTAGTATAGCCCTTTCTCAAGCGGTGTCAATTTGTATCTTCTCAATTTTTCGGGGAATCGCTCGCTGTGGCCGGTCTCCTGACCGTGCCACGGGTGGCGCGACCTTTGCGTTGATCGCGAGAATCTTTAGCGGCGTCATTGCGAGCGGTTTTTGCGAAGCAATCTCGGATTGCCGCAATCGGGATTGCCGCAATCTCCTGCGCATGACTGAGATTGCTTTGCTTCGTGCCTCGCAACCGCAAACAACGCTCCTCGC
>PHCA01000120.1 GCA_002842085.1 Chloroflexi bacterium HGW-Chloroflexi-1 | reverse complement strand
GGTATCCTCTCAAGCGACAGCCATAATCCGGGGTGGCTGTGGCCGGTCTCCTGACCGAGCCACGGTGGCTCGGTCAGGAGACCGGCCACAGCCAGCGATCCCCCGGAAAATTGAGAAGATACCTTGTCACCTTGTCACCTTGTCACCTTGTCAAGTATAACTGTGCCACTCGCTGTTCTCAAATGAGGAGGTTATCAACATGGAGCTTTCGACCGTCGATTTGAAGCGCTGTACCCTCGTTCGGCCAGGTGGACGCGTTGACGGCAGCGTCGCGCCTGAGTTGGGCAGCAGCCTGCGAGCTGTGACCGATTCCGGGCGTTACAAAATCGTGATCAATATGGCTGACGTGACTTATGCCAGCAGCGCTTGCCTGCGCGAGTTGATCAGCGCGTGGAAGGTCTGCCGGCGGTGGAACCGCGGCGACCTGCGTCTGGCCGAAGTGTCCCCTGACATCGCTAAGATCCTGGCTTTGACCGGCCTGGACAATCAGTTCGCGATTTACGATAGTGAAGTCGAAGCTGTAGGCAGCTTCTGAACACGAAGGCCTGTGGCGATAAATAAGCGTTCGAACACAACTCCGTACTTTCGAGCCGATCCATCGAGGAAGCGCCCCGTAAGACTACGAAGACATTTTTGAACGCGACCGAAGCTGGAAGTTGGATGTTGGATCGCGGTCCGACCTCCAGCCTCCAGCTTTTTGTTTGGGCACGTGCCCAATTCGGTAGGGATGGCTTTTGATCATGAACCCTTTTCAGCGTGAGCTCTCCCTGGTTGGCGCCCTGGCCGATCTCCCGCGCATCGCCGACTTCGTTGAGGCGGCGTGCGTTGCGACCGACCTGGCGCCCTCCGTTCGTTTTGATCTGCAACTGGCCGTCGAAGAAGCGTGCTGCAATGTGATCGAGCATGCCTATGGCGGAGCTGGGGGCGCACTGACCATCCGGTTCGAGACGCGGGGTGAAGATGTGGTGATCACGGTTCAGGACCGGGGGCAGCCATTTGACCCCAGCACCGTTCCTGAACCGGATACCGCCGCCCCGCTCGCTGAGCGCCCCATCGGCGGGTTGGGGCTCTATCTGATGCGACAGTTGATGGATGAGGTGGCATTCACCTTTTCACCAGAAGAGGGCAACACGTTGGCGATGATGAAACACAGCGCCCTGGATAGTTCCAGAAAAATACTCATCCCAGAACCTCCTGAGATGCCCAGAGAAACCGGCGACATTGGGGCATCTATTTTTCTGAAACGGCCCTATCCCATCCCTTTTCAGGTTCGTCCCAGGCAACCAGTTGCGCGGCGGCAACGGCCCCGCACCAAACGGCAGAGGAAGCCCGTGCTGGCATCCCAGCAGCGGGGAACGCTCCCTGACCCCGTCGCCCGCGGCGCGTCCCAGCCGGGATCGCCGGACGAAAGCTCGACGCCGGCCGGTCAGGCCGAGTTGGCCAGGCTGGTGGAGATCGGCCGCGCGATCCTGCAGGCCCAGTTGGACCAGGACCAGCTCTGCGAGCTGATTTACCGATTGGCTGGAGATATCGTGCCTACCGAGAACTTCCAGTTGGGCCTGTTTGACGGTGACCGGTATCAGATCAAGGTCTGGGTCAAGGATGGGCAGCGCCAGACGCCGGCGGCGTTCCTGGTCCCGGAAGGCCAGGGCATCATCGGCTGGATGCGGGCCACTCGCCAGCCGCTGTTGGTGCGTGATTTCGAGGTCGAATTGGACTCTCTGCCGGCCCAGCCCAGCTACATCAGTGACCGGCCGCCGCGCTCGGCTATTTTCCTGCCCATGCTGGCGGCCGAGGACGTGATCGGCGCTCTCTCTATCCAGAGCTACCGGCCGGCCGCGTTTGACGAAGGGCGCCTGCGCCTGCTGGGCGTCTTGGCGAATCAATCGGCGTCGGCGCTCAGCAACGCCCGACTCTACGAACGCGGCCAGCGCCGCCTCAACGACCTGACCACGATCGCCGAGGTGGGGCGCAAGCTCGCCACCATCCTGGACCTCAACCGACTGCTGGCCCAGGTGGTCGAACTGATCCAATCCCGCTTCGGCTACTATCACGTCCAGATCTTCCTCGTCGAGCAGGGCAGTGATCGGGCCTACTTCATGGCCAGCAGCGGCCACTACCTTAGTGAGAAGTGGCAACGCGAGGGGCGCACCATGGGCATCGGCCGCGATGGCATTATCGGGTGGGTGGCCCAGCACGGCGAGATGCTGCTGGCCAACGATGTGACGGCCGAGCCGCGCTACATCCCCGACGATCCGGGCCTCCTGCCGGACACGCGCGCCGAGCTGGCGACGCCGCTGATCGTCGAGGGCCAGGTGCTGGGCGTGCTGGACGTTCAGAGCACCGAGGTGGGCGCGTTCGGTCAGAACGACGTTTTCGTCCTGCGGACGTTGGCGGACCAGGTGGCCGTGGCGGTCAACGCGGCCCGGGCCTACCAGGCGCAGCGGGAAGAGGCGTGGATCACCACGGTCATGTTGCAGGTGGCCGAGGTCACCAGTCAGGCGGACGGTCTCGACGATGTGCTGGACGCGGCCGTGCGCGTCACCGCGATGTTGGCCGGCGTGGAGTCATGCACGATCTGGTTGTGGGATGACGAATATCAGTCTTTTGAATACGGCCGGGGCTATGGCTTGAAACTGCCGGAAGAGGTCGATCCCGGAGCCACGCTGCGCTTTCTCCCTGACGAGTGGCCGGCCTTGGATCGGTTGCGGGCCCAGAAAGCGCCCCTGGTCGTCAGCCCCGACGATGCCGATCTGCCCCGACTGTTGCGAGGGGCCGGCCCGGGGGTGACCATCGTGTTGCTGCCGCTGTTGAACCAGGGCCAGGTGTTTGGGGTCCTCGGCGCCAGTTTCGGGGGCAGCCGGCCGGCGGATGGCCCGCCGTATCAGGCTCAGCCGATCAGCTTTCGAAGCGGGGCGGGCATCAGCGAGCGCCGGTTGGCGATGATGAGCGGCATTGCCCACCAGGTGGCGGCGGCGGTGGACAACAGCCGCCTGGCGGCCGCGCGCGAGGAGGAGGCGTGGATCTCCACCCTGTTGCTACAGGTGGCCGAGGCGGTCCGCCGCCTGCAACCGGTTGACACCACTTTGGCCCAGGTCGCCCGCATGGCGCAGGCGCTGACGGGCGTCGACCGTTGCGCGGTGCTGTTGAAGGACGAGGACGGCGCTTTCCGGGTACGGACTGTGCACGCATTGCGGCCTGAGCTTGCGGATGCCTATCGGGACGCGGTGATCCAGCCGGGCGACCTGCCGCTGATCGAAGATGCCTGCCGGGTGGGCCAGCCCCTGGTGGTTGACGACGCAGTCAACAGCCCGCGGGTGCCTGGGTTGTGGCGCGAGCGGTTCGGCAGTTGCACGATCCTGGTCGTGCCGCTACTGGTGGCCGATGAGCCCATCGGCGTGTTGCTCGCTGATGACGTGGACGCTACCCACATGTTCAGCCCGCACCGGGTGCGCATCCTGAGCGGCATTGCCAACCAGGCGGCGGTGGCCATCGAAAACGCCCGCTTGCAGGTCCAGGAGGCGGAGCGGGCCAGTCTGGGCCGGGAGCTGGAGTTGGCCCATGACATCCAACGCAGCTTGCTGCCATCGAAGGCGCCGCAACTCCCCGGGTATCAGATCGTCTACCGCTGGCGCTCGGCGCGCGAGGTCGGCGGCGATTTCTTCGACTTCCTCCAGTTGACCGATGACCGCGTGGGATTGGTGATTGCCGATGTGTCCGACAAGGGGATTCCGGCCGCGCTCTACATGATGTTCTCCCGGACGTTGTTGCGGGCGGTCGCGTTCAGCCGGCGCGAGCCGGCGGCGACCCTGGCGCGCGCCAACGACCTGATCGTGTCGGACAGCAGCGCCGACATGTTCGTGACGGCCTACTACAGCATCCTGGATGTTCGCACTCACGTCTTGACTTACGCCAGCGCCGGCCACAACCTGGCCCTGTACGCGCCGGCGGGCGATCACGAGCCGGCACCGATGACGACCGCCGGGATCGTCCTGGGCATCATCTCCCCGGTCACGATCGGCCAGAAGACGCTGTACCTGTCCCCTGGCGACGTGGTGTTGTTCTACACCGATGGCGTCACAGAGGCCGTCGACGCCGCGGGCGAGGAGTTCGGCAGCGACCGGCTGGCCGCGCTCGTGGCCGCGCACCGCGATCAGCCGGCCGAAGCCATCGCCGACACCATCGAGGCGACGGTGCGCGAGTTCGCCGGGGACGCGCCCCAGTTCGACGATTTCACGCTGATCTTGCTCAAACGGGATGACGCTACGTCGTGAGTTGTATTGGTCAAGCTCATGGTGCACGAAGCCACCGGAGCAATAGACCGCAGATGGCGCTGCGGCGGGTTTAGGGCTAAGGACGGCTACGGCTTAATAACTCACCCAATCGCTCCGGCAAATGAAGGGGGGATACGCCCAAGTTATTTAATCCTCAGTCCTTGGCGCCCGGCAGATGAACACGGATTTCCCTTCTGATCTGCGTGCATTCGCGTCAATCCGCGGCCGGTCTTCGATGCAGAATCACGTTGACCACTACAAGCTATAGGTGTTCAGGTAAGCTTTTGGGGTAGCGGGACACCCCAGCCCGAACGCCGGGGCCTATGAGCCGTCTCAAGCTGCGACGTTCAGGTTGCAGTGTCTCATCAACCCCCAATCTTTATCTGACAGACTATAGTAAAGATCTTCAGGGAACGGGCAGCCGCGTAGCGTCGTCATGATCTCCTCCTCACCAACGTCTCAGGCGGTCACCGTGTTGATCTCGAACTGCGGCGGGTGCTCCATGTGCTTCTTCACCGCGCACTGCTCGGCCGAGCGGATCAGGGCCGGGCGGTACTTCTCCGGGAAGTCGGGCGGCACCTGGATGTCCAGCGCGATCTTACTGACCATGCCGGTGACCGAATTGGCCTCCAGCCGCTGCACCAACCGGATGTTCTCGGTAGGCAAGCCACGCTGGCGGCAGAAACCGAGCACATAGATGCCCGCGCACGTGCCGATGGACGCCAGAAACGTCGCAAACGGCGTGGGCGCCGAACCATTGCCGCCGCCTTGCGGTGGTTGATCGGTGCGAATCGTATAAGGGCCGAACTGCGCGTCCACGCGGGCGCCGCCGGGAAAAGAGATAACCATTTCTGACATGCTACGAGTCCTTTCTGCTACGAAATCCGACCTTTATAGGCCGGGCGCCCCACTCCGCGCGCAAAGCGCCTGGCGGGAAAAGGCGCAATCACTCAGATGCCAGCGCGCGGCAACGGTTACACAAACCGGACATTCCGAAATTGACACGTCGGCCCGGATCGGGCTCCACTCGCCACAGTCATAAAGTGAAGTTTTTTCACCTTGTCTACTTGTCTACTTGTCTACTTGTCTACTCGTCCCTTGTCACCCTGTCAGAGAATCACGGTTGCACGATCACCGGCATGCCGATGTAGGCCAGGTCATACAGATACCTGGCGTTGGTGTCGTCCAACAGCACGCAGCCGAAGGTCACCGGGGTGCCGACGTAGCCTTCCCACAACCGCCAGCCGGAATCCGCGTCGTACGGGATGCCGTGGATACCGTTCTCGCTGCCACCGGCCCAATAGATGCCCAGCCAGTACGGCATCCAGATGTTCCACGTCGAGCCGTACGCCACCGGCATCTTGGACTGGATGTGATACGAGCCGGACCGGGTGCCCGCGCCGCGTTGGCCGGTCGAACAGATCCAATCGGCCACGATACTGTTGCCGCGATAGAGCCAGCACCGCTGCTGCGAGATGCTCACCACGAAACGGGTCACCTGGCCCGGATAGGTTGGCGGCGCCCACTCCTTGCCGGGGATGGTCAGCTCCATGCCGACATAGATCAGGTCGGGGCTGGTGATGCGATTCGCCCGGGCGATGGTCGCGGCGGTGGTGTCGTAGCGGGCCGCGATCGCGCCCAGCGTGTCGCCGGGCTGGACCGTGTGTTTGGTTTGGCTGGCCGCGGGGGCGGGCAAGGCGCTTGCGTCCGGCGGACCGGGGATCAACAACTTCTGGCCCACCCACAACAGGTCAGGGTCTCTGATGCCGTTGGCGTTGACCAGCGCGGTGAGCGTCACCCCCTGGGCCTGCGCGATGCTGGCCAGGGTGTCGCCGAGCTGCACCGTGTAGATGTTGTTGGCAGCTCCCGCGTCAGCACTGCTAGTGGCGCTCTGCACCGGGATGATGAGCCGCTGCCCCACCCAGATGACGTCGGGGCTGGGCAGGCCGTTGGCCCGGACGATGGCGTCGACAGTGGCGCCGTAGGACAGGGGCGGCGCCAGGCTCAACAGCAGGCTGATCAAGACGCTCACAACGACGTGCGCCAGGGGTACGCGCGGCGCCGTTCCTCGCATGGCTGTCCTCCCCGAGACGTGGTAAAATGGCCGTCATTATTCAATCGATAGAATACCCGGAAATGACCGCTGTGTCAAGGCGCGTTTCGGGGCGGATCTCCGAACGCGTTTTCCGCTTCGTCACCCCCGCCAACGACACCGGTCTACTGACCGCCAGCGCCAAATCCGCGCGGGTGCAGACCTTCGGAGGGATAGGCCACCGCAATGTCTGAAAGCAACCTGCTCAAGAAGCTGCTCATCCTCAGATGAAAGAGCATTTGCGCCGGTATCCGAGCCGTGATAGAATCCACGCGGCAAGTAATCAGTGAAGGGCCATGGTAAGATGAGCGTCGTTTCCGCAACTCCCACAGGGTTTCGCATGCCGGTGTCCGAGGCGTTGCCGGCGGTCGTGCAGCGCCTTGTCGCGGCATTGCGGCCAGAGAAGATCATCCTCTTTGGCTCGTATGCCTATGGCAAGCCAACGTCGGACAGCGACGTTGATTTGCTGGTTGTAATGGAAACCTCCGCGCCCGATAAAGAACGTTACCTCTCCGTTTGTCGCCAGTTACGGCCGCGGCCTTTTCCCGTAGACATCCTGGTGCGAACTCCGCAAGAGATCGCGCGTGCGCTGGACAAGGGCGATTTCTTTATTCAGGAGATTACCTCCCGAGGCAAAGTGCTGTATGAGCGACATCAATGATCCCAGCCTATCGTACTATGCGGTTCGTGTTCGGTATCCAGGTGAAGATCCGACCCCGGAAGAGGCGCGTGAGGCGATTGACATGGCCAGAGTCGTACGTCGTTTCGCGCGCAAGTGGCTGGGTCTCACGTAGACGATGTTTGGGAGGATGATGTGGAGGTCAAGGACAGTGACCACTTGCGGTTCAAGATGCAGGTGCGAGGGATACCTGAGGTGGACTTATGAACAAACCGATACTGAACTATGACCGCACCAATGACATCCTGTACCTCGTGATCCGAGACGGCGAGGAGCATCATTTTGTAGAGACGGCCGAGGGTATCGTCGTCGAGTTTGATGAAAGCAACCAGCCCATCGGCATTGAGATCTTCGATGCCTCTCACGTACTATTCCGGGCCATGGAACGGAGCGACCTGGCGCTGGCCTATGATTGAGGCCGATAGACGTTAGCAGTATGATAGGGGTGATCCGTGGCCGAACTTCTTCACCGCGAGTTGACCGGCGATCTCATCGGCGCTTACTACGAGGTCTACAACCATACCCCGCGCACCTACCCCGAGGCCATCTTCGAGTCTGCACTCGTAGTGGAGATCCGCCAGCGCGGCCACGAGGTCACGCGGCAGGACGAGTACCAGATCTTCTACAAGGAGCGGCTGGTCGGCATCCAGCGCCTCGACCTGTTCGTCGTCCAGGAAGTCGTCGTCGAGAACAAGGTCGTCGAGCGCCTGACCCCACTCAACAAGGCGCAGGGCATGTCGTACTTGAAGACCGTCGGCAAGCAGGTGGGACTGATTTTCAATTTCGGCAGCGATGAACCGGATTTCGACCGCCTCTTTTTTGATCCAGTCGCCAAGGCTCCCGCGGCGACCGAGAAGCCTCCCACAGAAATAATGACCTCCTCAGCCGACTGGCTGTACCCCGATCTGGCATACACCATCCTGGGGGGACTGTTCGAGGTACACAGCACCCTTGGCCCTGGCTTTGTGCACCGCATCTACGGCAATGCCTGCCACCATGAGTTGCGGCTGCGCGGGTTGACCCTCAAGCCGCTCAAACGCATGGTGGTGAGGTACAAGGGCGTAAACATCGGCACTGTGGCCTTTGGTCATCTGATCGTCGAGGGCCAGGTGATGGTGTTTCCGGTCGCGTTGCGCAGTATCCACCAGATGCGGCTGGACGGTCTGAAGGACTGGATGCGGGCGTGCGACATCCGCCTGGGCATCCTGGCGAACTTCAATGCCGTGCGGCTGGACCCGGTGTTCGTGCGCGCGTAGAGGAAGGGGAGAAGACGGATCACAGAATAGACGGATCGGGCTCGCGGCTATGTGCGTCCGACCTGCCATCTGACCATTTCGTTAATCCAGTGAGGACCGCGGGCTACGAGTGAGGATCTGGCATCGAAAGCCATCATTGCGTGACAGACGTTCCGAATCCGTTCATTCCGTAATCCGTCTTCTTACCCCCATCGCGCGCGGTATATAATCTGGTCAATCCCCCCATCACGTTTCCGCCCGTTGTTGCCTGACAACCCAGTGCACGGAAGGAAGGGGGGAGATTCGCCAAAGCGTGCCGCACGGATTCCAAAGCATGTACTACGGATGACTCGAGCGTACACTATGGATCGAGCGAATGTGCGGCCCGAATGACCGCTGAGGCGCCTTATGTCCCCACAAGCCATCGCCAGCCCAGAAGAGTTAGAGAGTTTCGCCCGCAACCTGAAGCAGTTCAACGCACAGTTAGCCGACGGCATGTCCCGCCTGCAAGGCCAGTTCGCCAACCTGGGCGAGACCTGGCGCGACCAGGAGCACCAGAAGTTCAGCCAGGAGTTCGAGCAGACGATGCGCGTGCTGCACCACTTCCGGCGCACGTCTGACGAGCATATCCCCTTCCTGCTGCGCAAGGCCGCCCGCATTCGCGACTATCTGAGCCAGAGGTGAGGAGGTCAGCGTGGCATCGGCTAACGTGTTTGCGATCCATGCCCTGGAGGAGTTGCGCGGGGCGTTGAATCGCTTCGGCGGCGAAGCGCAAGGATCATTGAGCGCCGCTGAACTGGAGATCCGCCGCACCTTTGACTGGCTGCAGGAACGGCTGAACCACTGCTGCGCGAAGCCGAAGCCGAGCTACGTACTGCCCAGGAGTGGGGACGACTTCTTCGACAGGCCACCGCTGACTACCAGCGCCAGGCGCACCGGCTGGCAGCCTCATTGAGCAACGACCTGCCCAAAGCTACGACGCTCCTGGGGCGTGCAATGGCTACCCTATACTCTTACACGGCTATCGGCTTGCCTCACGACGCTGGCTCTGCTCCCTCCGCGGTTCTGCCCTTGGTCCCGGAGTCGGCCACGGCGTCCACCCCACTGGAAGGGATGCCAGCACCCAGCGAGGTGGAGCAAGGTGACACGCCCGGCAGCCACCCGGAAGCCGCCAGTGGCGTTGAGCGCGAACGCGGGCCGGAATCGGTAGATGGCAGCCAACGCGGCGTGGAGCGCGGCGGGTGAGGATGAAACCATGGCAAGTTTAAGCCCCACAGTAACCCAACTGGATTCAGCCTGGCGCGTTTTGCGCCAGCGTTGGGAAAACGCCAAATCGCTCTGGAACGACCCGGTGCGTTGGAACTTCGAGAAGGACCACTGGACGCCCTTGGAGAGCCAGGTCCAGGCGACTCAGCGCGAGATGGAGCGGCTGGCCCAGGTGATCGCTCAGGCGCAGCGGAGCGTGACGTGAGCGGCGCGCCCCGCCTCAAACCGGCCGGCGTTGCCGGCGCGTGGCGCGGGCAAGTCACTTGTAGTACAATATGCCTGAATTTTCCATCGGAGGCGTGAAGATGAACGAAACGCAAACTACAGTCGCGAGACACATCTGGCTATCACCAGATCGCGCCTCCCGGCTAGACTACCTGGCCAGAACCCGCGGGATCGCCGAGAATCAGGTCATCGAGAAGGCGTTGGACATTCTCTTCAACCTGACCGACCTCTTCGATGAGCGCGCCGAACGACAGGGCTGGTCGTTTCTCTCGGAGGCCTCCCTGCAGCGGGTCTGGGACAAAGAGGAGGACGCCATATATGTCAGTTCGCTGCCTGATCGAGCACCTTGGCGTGACCACAGTGCGTTCCTGAAGGGTTATGTCCCCGAAGACGAAGGACTATACGATGACTGTCCGTCCCGGTGAGTTTTGGGTTGCCGACATCCCGTTCACAGACGGCAGTGCATCCAAAAGGCGTCCGGTGCTGGTGCTGTGGCTGGATGGGGACGATGCCGTTGTCGCCGCCATCACCTCGGCCGCGCCACGCACGTTGACGGATGTCGTGCTTGACGATTGGCGCCAAGGCGGGTTGCGTACTGCCTCGACGGTGCGCCTGGTGCGCCTGGACTGTTTGGAGCAATCCTTGCTCACGTTCCGGCTTGGGCGTATCTCGCCCGGCGATGCGCAGCGGTCGAAAGACGTGTGGACAGCGCATATCAAACCGCAGTTCTGACCCCCGAATCCGTTGACAGCAATTTGTGCCAAAGGAGGCCTCCTATGCCCGAACCCGATCTGATCGGACAGCATTGCTCCTGGAACGATTCGGTGCGCTGAAACTTCGAGCAGGAGCATTGGGCGCCCCTGGAGGGCCAGGTTCACGCAATGCAGCGGGAGATGGAGCGATTGGCCCAGGTGATCGCCCAGGCGCGACGGAGCATGAAGTGAGCGTCTCGAGCTACGCCTATCTGGACGAGTCCGGCGCCTTGCCAGATGGTCCTGGATACTTTGTAATCGCCATTTTGCTGACACACCATCCGCGATCTCTGCAGAAGATCATCCGTACAGCAAGGGAGAAGATGAAGTCGTCCCAGAAGGGCCACCGCCAGACTCAAGAACTCAAATTCCACAATGCCAGTAGGGGCAATGCTGTCTATTGGGAGATCTTCGCGTCGTGTATCGCGGTAGAGCGGGTGGTCAAATGGCCTTAAAAACGACGGCAGAGACCCCGAGGGACGTTTTACCTGACCCTGGGCCAGGTGGGCCGCGGTAATCGCGACCCCGTCACACTCGGCCTTACTCTCTGCCCTCTGATTCGAGAGTATAGCACAAGAGGGGAAAAAGGCAATAGTTCATTTGATGCAAAACGCGCGCTCAAACGTCGGGAAAACGCGGCGCGGGAACATGAACAGCGGATCGCTACCATCGAGACGGCCTATGGGCAGGCGACCACTGAAGCACGGATGACCTCCGATCGCCAGTTGGCGCAGCCCACACAAGATTACCACCGGCAGATGGCCGAAAGCGAAGCTGTCTACCAACAAGCCATGTCCAAGGCATTGGCGGACTATCAAGCTATGCTCAACGACGTAACCGCAAAAGCGAACGCTGTGACTCGGTCCGGTGGCTTGGCGGCTGTGCCATGTGGATATCCGCTCTGGCGTGAGTGGGCCGTGGCGCACGCAGGCGACTCGCCCTCCTTCGTTCGATTCGGTCAACTGACCGAGTCTGGACAATGGCATCGCTTGACTCAGCCGGCTCTTCTACCTCTCATCGGTCATCGTGATGCTCTGTTCAAGGCTCGCAGCGCGGCCAAATCCGCCGCCGTGCGCTCTATCCAACCTCTTCTCCTTCGTCTCCTCGCGACCCTCCCGCCTGGCAAGCTCCGCTTCACCTTCATTGACCCGATCGTAGACGAGCAACTAATTGATGGCAAGGCGTGGACCGAACCGCAGCACATCGAGGTGCGACTGGCCGACCTCACCGAGCACGTGGAGAACGTGATCCAGAAGTACCTCCGCAACCAGTTCGCCACCATCGAGGACTACAATGCCCAGGCCGGCGAGGTGGCCGAGCCGTACCGCGTACTGGTCGTCTTCGACTTTCCGGCCAACTTCAGCGAGGCCGCAGCCCGCCGGCCGGTCAGCATCGCCCAGAACGGCCCGCGCTGCGGCGTCTTCGCTGTGATCCTGGCCGACACGGACAAGCCGCTGCCCCACGGTTTCACATTGGCCGATCTGGAGCAGGCGTGTACAGTCATTGCGTGGGATGGCAATCGCTTCGTCTGGCAGGACCCGGACTTCAAGGATTGCCGGCTGGAGCCCGGCCTGGCCCCTGGAGGTGGCTCAAAACCATGTCCCCAACTCGTGACGGTCGTCACCCGGCACGGCCGGCGGCGGGAGTTGCCAGGGATCATCGCCGATCTCGCGGCCGAGGTGAATCGCCGGCTCGACGGCGAAACTCCCTCCCCTTCGCAGGGGGAGGGCTGGGGTAGGGGTCTCTACCTCGTCATCTACGGCCTCCAACGCGCTCGCGACCTGCGCCAGGACGACACCCTGGGTTTCTCGTCCTTCAGCGAAGAACCGGCCGCGCCCAATCCCGCCCAGCAGTTTGCCACCATCCTCCGCGAGGGGCCGGACGTGGACGTCCACACGATCGTCTGGTGCGATACCCTGACCAATCTCAACCGCAACCTGGATCGGCGCTCCCTGCGCGAGTTCGCCCTGCGCGTCGTGCTCCAGATGAGCGCCGAGGACTCGGCCAACCTGGTGGATACGCCGGCCGCCAGCAAACTCGGGCCACATCGCGCCCTGTTCTACAACGAGGACGAGGGCCGTCTGGAGAAATTCCGACCCTACGGCGTGCCATCGGCGCAATGGCTGGCCTGGGCCGGAGAACAATGGCGCAACAAGGGCGCGGGGCAAGGCGGGTGAGCAGCGGACGACGGCCAGAGCGATTACGTCTTGCGGGCCTCGATCAGGTATTTTCGAGCCGCAAAGACCAGGCCGCGGCCGCTGTCCAATTGATCCTGAAGCCTGAGCAAACCATCCAGGTGCGTGTCCACCGAGAACCCCGGCGCCAGCCACAGGACAGCTTTCCCACGGTGGCTCGGTCAGGAGACCGGCCACAGCGAACGATTCCCCGAAAAATTGAGACGATACTCTCGGACGCGCCGGCCGGCGGCGCCAGGCTCAACAGCAGGCTGATCAAGACGCTCACAACGACGTGCGCCAGGGGTACGCGCGGCGCCGTTCCTCGCATGGCTGTCCTCCCCGAGATGTGGTAAAATGGCCGTCATTATTCAATCGATAGAATACCCGGAAATGACGGCTGTGTCAAGGCGCGTTTCAGGGCGCATCGATGACGACACGGAGATTCTCTATGCACCCCTGGCAAACCCTGGCCAGCCGGCCGCTGCTCGACCGCCAGCCCTGGCTCTCCGTCTGGGAGGAGGACGTACGCCTGCCCAACGGCCTGACCATCGACGGCTATCTGCGCGCCCGCGGGCGCGACTATGCGATGATCTTTGCGCTCCTTGAAGATGGCACGACACCGCTGGTGCGCCAATACAAGCAGGGGGTGGGCAGACCGATGTACGATCTGCCGGCCGGCTACCTGGACACCCCGGACGAGTCCCCGCTGGTCGCGGCGCAACGAGAGCTCCTCGAAGAAACCGGCCTGATCGCCGGGCGGTGGCAATCGCTCGGCCTCCTGGTGATCGACACCAACCGTGGGGACACCCGGGCGCACTTCTACCTGGCGTTGGATGCCCAACCAAACGGCCGCCAGCACCTTGACCCCACGGAGGCGATCGAGGTCAGCTATCACCGCCCCGAGGAACTGCGCCGAATGGTCTTGAATCGGGAGATCGACTCATTGGCGTCGGTTGCGGGGATCATGCTGGCGTTGGACGTGATGGGGACAGGAGGCAGGAGTCAGGAGTCAGGAGGCAGGAGTCAGGAGACAGGAGGCCCGCGCCCGCTCCGGCGGCCCGATTTGGCGGCCTCAGGGAGGCTTCCGGTGGCTCGGTCGCAGACCGGCCACAGCTAGCGATGCACGCCCAACGTGGCTGCGCAATACGCAATACGCAATACGGACGATAGGCGCAGAAGAATCCTCTGCCGCACCCAACACCTGACCCGGCGTAGCCGGAACCAATTGACTCACGCAAAGGCGCAAAGAACGCTAAGAAAATCCTTTGCGACTTTGCGGCTTTGCGTGAGAGTTTTTCCAGCTTTTGTACAAAAATTTAACTCGTAAGATACTAAGGAGTCGCGACATGCTACATGGCAACCGTATCCTCCTCCGGCCCATCGAGCCGGAACATCTGCCCAACTACGTTCGCTGGTTCGCGGACCCGGACGTGTTGACCTTCTTCGGCCCGTACCGGCCCATGTCGCTGGCGCAGGAGCAGGCCTGGTACGAGTCGCAGAACAAGGACCCGGAGACGGTCAACTTCGCCTGCGAGTACGAGGGGCAGCACATCGGCGGCGGCGGCTTCTGCCGGTTGAACCACGCCCAGCAGAGCGCCGAGGTGGGCCTGTTCATCGGCGAGAAGGGGTCCTGGGACCAGGGGTTGGGCCAGGACATGCTGGCCACGCTGGTGTCGTACGGGTTCGACTACCTGAACCTGCACCGGATCTACCTGCGCGTCTTCGCCGAAAACCAGCGCGCGGTCCACGCGTATGAGAAGGTGGGCTTCATCTACGAGGGCCGTTTTAGAGAGGCGGAATGGCGGCACGGCCGCTGGCAGGATCTGCTGTACATGAGCGTGCTGCGACACGAGTGGCAGCAGCAGCACCCCTCGGGCGCCTGAAGTCCACAGAGATAGCCGCCGGCCAAGGCGCAATCGGTGATCCCAAACCCCGCGCCCACACCTCCACAGTTACCTCTTAGAAGTTTGCACGTCTATTAACTCGACACCCTCGGATGTCGCGTGTCTTGGCGTGGCGCAATGGTGTCTGTAAAGCAGCGCCCGCAATGCCGATCGTAACACTGGCAAGCTAAGGACTGAGAATTGAATAACTTGGGCGAATCCCCCCTTCATTTGCCGGAGCGATTGGGTAAGTTATTAAGTCCTTAGCCCTAAGGACTGAGCATTGAATAACTTGCGCAAGTCCGCCCTTCATTTGCCGGAGCAAGTGAGTAAGTTATTTAGTCCTTAGCCCTAATATTGTAAGCTGAATGCAAGCTGTTCTATTGACGCGACCGGCGCAAATGGCCTATAATAGTCTCGGATTAATAAGTCAAATAGCGTGCCCTCAACCTTGCGAAGGTTCACAACCTTCGCAAGGTTGGGAAAGTATCCTCTCAGTAATCCCCACGGTGGCTCGGTCAGGAGACCGGCCACAGCGAGCGATTCCCTGAAAAATTGAGAAGATACGTATCAAAGAGGTCAGATAATGATGAAATTTAGGATACTCAGAGCGGACACCCGTACCAGGGTGCGCATTCTGTTCAACCTCGTGCTGGTTTCGGCCCTATTGAGCGAGCTGCTCCTGATCCCGACCATGACCTGCCCGGTACTTGCCGGGGCGCAAGCCCTGCCCGGCGTCGACGGCAACTTCTACAAGCTCGCGGTCAGCCAGAGCGGCATGCAGGTGGTCAGCTACCCGGCACTGGCCAACGCCGGGCTGCCGGTAGACACGCTGGACCCCACGACCTTCCAGATCTACGAGCAAGGCACGGAAGTCGCCCGGAGGGTGGTGGACGCGGACGCCAGCGGCACGTTCAACAGCGGCGACTACGTACTGTTCTACGGCCGGCCGGTCAGCACCGATTTCACCAAGACGAACATCTACTGGCTCACTTACGGCGTGGCGCCTGGCCTGGAGATGACCGCCCGCGACGGCACACCGCAGGCCAGCCTGCCGGTCGTCACGACCTTCCTGGAAACGCGCCATTACGAGCAAAACAAACTTTGGGTCAGTTCCGCGCCCATGACAGGCATCGCCGATCACTGGTATTGGCAGACCCTCCAACCCACCTGCAACAGTTACGGGTGCACGCCCGTCACCCTCACCTACACGTTGCAAACCCTGGGGGTGGCGACCGGCACGTACTCGGTCACCTTGACCCCACGGCTGCGCGGCGCCAGCGAGCGCGCCCACCTGGCCCAGTTTTTCATAAACGGCGGAGGGGTGGGGAGCGCCACGTTCGACAGCAAGAACGAGTTCCTCGGCAGCCTGACGTTCTCCCAGGCACTGTTGATCGAGGGCAACAACACCCTCACGGTGACCTCGCCCTATGACGGCGCACCGATCAAAGACACCTTCCTGATCAACTGGTTCGAGCTGAGCTATCAACGCACCTACACGGCGCCGACCAGCGGCCAGTTCGCCTGTGCGGTGGACGCCAACACGCCGTCGAGCGTGAGCCTGTCGAACATCTCGGATGGCGCGACCGAGGTCTTCGACATCAGCGATCCCTCGCGGCCGATCGCGATCGCCGGGGTTGAGATCACGCCCACCGGGGCGGCCGCGGCATTGCGACCGGCGGCCGGGTTTGCGGTCGCCTTTGCCCACACCCTCAGCGCGCCCGCCCAATACATCGCCGCTGGCCCCAACCAGCACCTGACCCCAACCAGCATCACCCTGGACACGCCCTCCAACCTCCGCAACCCGACCGCGGGCGCTGACTGGATCATCATCAGCCACAAGGACTTCATCTCGGAGGCCGAGCGGCTGGCCCAGCACCGTCGCACCTGGCAGGGTTATCGCGCGGCCGTCGTGGACGTTCAGGACATCTACGATGAGTTCAATGGCGGCCTGATGGACCAGGAAGCCATCCGTGCTTTCTTACGTTATGCGTACGAGCAGTGGCCATCGCCGGCGCCGCAATTTGTCGTGCTGTTGGGCGACGGCCATTACGACCCCCAAAACTTCATGGGCGCCAACTTCCCGACCTTTATCCCGCCCTATCTGGCCGCCGTGGACCCGTTCGATGGCCTGACTGCGGCGGACAATCGCTACGTGGCCTACGACCCGGCGCCGCCGGTCGTCAACCCCGTCCCCTTCATGAGCCTGGGCCGCCTGCCTGCCAACACGCTGGCCGACGCCCAGGCGATGGTGGACAAGATCATCAGCTACGAGACCAACCCACCCGACCCCACCTGGGCCAACAAGACTGTCTTCGTGGCCGACAACCCCGACTACGCCGGCGACTTTTGGGCCAACTCCAACGTGGTCGCCGACAACTACGGCCTGCTACCCGCCGAGTATAGCCGCCAGAAGATCTTCCACGAGGCCAACGCCACCCCTTCACTCACCACCAACGCCATTGTCGATGCCATCGACAGCGGTGCGCTGCTGGTGAACTATCATGGGCACGCTTCCTGGCGCAGTTGGGCCGCTGAAGGCATCTGGCAGACCAGCCATCTGAGCCGTCTGATCAATCTCGACAAGTACCCCGTCGTGCTGGTGATGGGCTGCCTGGAGGGCTACTTCATCGTGCCGATCGCCACCCTGCAAAGCCTGGGCGAGAGCATCGTCCGCTTGCCCAACGCGGGGGCCGTGGCCAGTTGGTCGCCAGCCGGCAAGGGGGTCGCGGCCGGCCACGACGTGATCTTCCAGGCGTTTTACGATGCGGTCTTCAACCAGGGCATCGACGAGATCGGCCTGGCAACTAACTACGCCAAACAGGCCTTAGCCAACAGCACCAGCCAATTCAAGGACCTGATCGACACCTACATCCTGTTCGGTGATCCGGCCATGCCCCTCAATCTGGTCACCCCCGATCTTTGGGTGCAAAAACGCGCCGAACCGGCCGGCTCCTGGCGCCCCGGGGAACAGGTCAGCTACGTGTTGATCTACGGCAATAACGGTACCGTTATTGCCAGTGGTGTCGTCCTGACCGACATCATCCCATCCAGAATCGTGAACCCGACCTGGGTCGCCAGCAATCCGGGTGTCACGGCCATACCTGGTCAGACCTTCGCCTGGCAGTTGCCGGATCTGAACCCGAACGCCACCGGCGTCATTACGGTCACAGGCGCCGTCGACCCGACGCTGGTCCAAAATATCACCATCAGCAATGTCGTCACCATCACGGCCACGACCTGGGAGTC
>PHCA01000119.1 GCA_002842085.1 Chloroflexi bacterium HGW-Chloroflexi-1 | reverse complement strand
CGAGTACCTGGGAGTGGACGGACTCATGACAACACAGGATTTCGACGTCCTCGTCATCGGCGGCGGGGCAACGGGCGGCGGCGTGGCGCTTGATTTGGCCTTGCGCGGGCTGCGGGTGGCGCTGATCGAGCGCGCGGATCTGGCCGACGGCGCCTCGGGGCGCTACCACGGCCTGCTCCACTCCGGAGGTCGCTACGCCGTGCATGACCCGGAATCGGCGCGGGAGTGCATCGCAGAGAACCGTATCCTGCGTAAGATCGTCCCGCACGCCATCGAAGACACCGGCGGCCTTTTCGTCACCACGCCCGACGATGATCCGGCCTACGCCGACCAGTGGGTGGCGGCCTGTCGTGCGTGCGACATCGAGACCGAGGAAATCTCGGTGGATCAGATGCTCCGAGACGAGCCGGCGCTCAATCCCCGCATCACCCGCGCCTTTCGCGTGCCCGATGCCGCGTCCGACTCCTTCGACGTGCTGACCGCGCTCGGTGCGGCCGTGCAGGCGCTCGGCGGCTCGGTGCTGACCTACCACGAGGTCGTCGGCCTGACGGTGGCGGGCGGCGCGGTGGTCGGCGCGACGGTGCGGAACAAGCGGACAGGCGCGGAGCGCCATCTCGCTGCGGCGATGATCGTCAACGCGGCCGGCGCGTGGGCGGGACAGATCGCGGCCATGGCCGGCTGCGCGATCACCGTGCGGCCCAGCAAGGGCACGATGGTCGCGATGGCGTATCGTTTCGTCAACACGATTATCAACCGCTGCCACCTGCCTGGCGACGGCGACATCCTGGTACCGGTCGGCACCGTGGCGGTGATCGGCACCACCTCGGTGAACGTGCCCGACCCGAACGACACGAGCATCACGGCCTGGGAGGTCCGCAAGATGCTGGAAGAGGGCGAGAAGATGGCGCCCGGCTTCAGCCAGGTCCGGGCGTTGCGCGCCTGGGCCGGCGTACGGCCGCTTTACGAAGAAGGGGGCCAGGCCGGCGGCCGGGAAGCCAAACGGACCTTTGCGGTGCTCGATCACGCCACCCGCGACGGCGTGGTCGGCTTGATCACCGTGGTGGGCGGCAAGCTGACCACCTACCGGCTGATGGCCGAGAAGGCTGCGGATGTGGCCTGCGCGCAACTGGGGGTGACCGCGGCGTGCGTGACGAGGGAATTTCGAATTTCGGATTTCGGATGCTTCGACTGCGCTCAGCACAGGTTTCGGATTGGGCAACATGCAACATCTGCCACCGATCTTCCTATTCGCAATCTGCAATCCGCAATCCGCAATCATACCCTGGGGCGCCGATTGGAGGAGTTGGAGTCAGCGCCGGCTCAGGACGGGTTGATCTGTGAGTGTGAGCTGATCACGCGGGGGCAGATCGAGCAGGCCGCGCGCGAACATCCGGACGCGGTCGCCGCGTGGGTGTTGGATGATCTGCGCCGCGATCTGCGGTTGGGCATGGGACCATGCCAGGGCGGGTTCTGCGGCTATCGCGCCGCGGCCATCCTGAACGAGACGGCCGGCCTGGATGCCGGGCAGGCCACCCGGGCGCTGGCGGACTTCGCTCAGCGCCGCTGGAAGGGTCAGCGACCGCTGTTGTGGGGGCAGGGTTTGCGTCAGGCGCTGCTCGACGAGCAGATCTATCGAGGCGTGTTGGGGTTGGACCGGTTGGCAGTGATCAATGATCTGCCTTGGACAGCCTTGCGAAGGTTTTTGCCCCGACTTGGGCTAGAAATGGCGTCTTCGGGAACCTTCGCAAGGCTAATCGCGCAAGTTATTTAATTCTCATTCTTTAGCGCCCGTCTTGAGGACGTATCGAGGCGTTCATGGATGACATTCTCGTAGTCGGCGCAGGGCCGGCGGGGTTGTTGGCCGCCTGGAGCGCGCGGCAGCGCGGCGCCACCGTGCGGCTGGTAGCGGTCGGCATCGGCGCCACGCACGTGGCGCCGGGGTGGATTCGCGTGTGGAATGGGCACGTGCCAGGCACTTCCGAAGTGCCTGGCACGTCATTGGAGCGCTGGATCGCCGACCATCCGGCGCACCCCTACGCGTTGGCCGGGCTGGACGCGCTGCACGGCGGCATCGCGGCTTTCAAGGAGGTCTGCGGGCAGGCGGGTTTGAACTACGTGGGGGACCCTGCGGCAGGCTCGAACTTCCGGCTGCCCACCGCGCTGGGTGCGGTCCAACACGCGGCCCTGGCGCCGGAGAGCTTCGTCGCTGGCGATTTGCGGCAGCCGGGTGATATGCTGATCGCCGGGCCGGCCGGTTGGCGTGATTTCTACCCCAGGTTGTGCGCCGAGAACCTGAGCCGCCAGGGGTACCCGGCCCAGGGCGTGACTTTCGACCTGCCCGAGATGGGCGCGCTGAGCCGTTTCGACGCCACGCCGGTGGGGTTGGCGCGGCTGTTCGATCGACCCGAGGTGCGCGAGCGGGTCGCCGCGCGGCTCAAGCCCCGGTTGGACGGCGCGGCGCGGGTCGGGCTGCCCGCGGTGATCGGGTATGCGTCCGGCGCGGAGGCCTGGTGCGACCTGCAAGAGCGCCTCGGCGTGCCGGTCTTCGAGATCCCGACCTTGCCGCCGAGCGTGCCGGGCATCCGGGTCTTCGACGCGTTCAAGCAGGCGTTGCGCCGGGCCGGCGTGAACATCCTTCTCGACATGACCGCGACGCGCGGCATCGTGGAGGATGGCCGGCTGACCGGCGTCGTGATCCCGACCGTCTCCCGCGCGGCGGTCTACCGGGCCGACAAGGTGATCCTGGCGACCGGTGGCCTGTACGGCGGCGGCATCGCCAGCGACCATCACGGCCAGATGCGCGAGGTTGTCCTGGATCTGCCGGTGCAGGCGCCCGGCGGCCTGGGTGACTGGTTCGCCGATCAGTTGATCTCGGAGCAGGGGCATCCCGTTCACTACGCCGGCGTGCGAGCCAACCACCAGCTTCAGCCGGTCGACGAAGCCGGCAACGTGCTCCTGGAAAACGTCCGGGTGGCGGGTCGGCTGCTGGCCGGTTACAATCCGGTGGTCGAGGGCTCGGCCGAGGGGGTCCTGTTGGCGACGGCATACTGTGCTGCGCAATGCATATCCTATACTTGCCGGGGTGACAGGGTGACAAGTAGACAAGGAGACAAGGAGACAAGTAGACAAGTAGACAAGTAGACAAGGTGACAAGGTGACAAGTAGACAAGGTGACAAGGTGACAAGGTGACAAGGTAAAAAAACCGTATCTTCTCAATAATCCGGGGCTGTGGCCGGTCTGTGACCGAGCCACGGTGGGTATTACCCCCCCCCGACATTTGCGCCATCTGCGCAAATCTTTCGACGCGAAGACGCAAAGGCGCAAAGACCTTTTTGATTTCTTTGCGTCTTCGCGCCTTTGCGTTGAAAGGGGTTTAGTTGCGGCTGGAGGCCGCGCTATGCAATATGCAATCCGCAATCCGCAATCCGCAATCCACAATCCGCACTACGCCTTCTACTTTACTCGAAGACGTCAAGCGCACCGCCGACCTGTGCGTCAAGTGTAATATCTGCACCAGCGCGTGTCCGGTCGTGCCCGTCACAGATCTGTTCCCGGGTCCGAAGTACGTCGGTCCGCAGGCGCAGCGTTTCCGAGATCCGGGTGAGCCCTCGCCTGACCATTCGCTGGACTACTGTTCGGGTTGCGGCATCTGTACGTTGGTCTGTCCGCACGGCGTCCGCGTGTTGGAGATCAACACGGTGGCCAAGGCGGCGCAGCGCGCTCGCGACCTGCAGCGCAACCCGGTCGATCCGCACCAGGTGCGGAATTGGCTGCTGGGGCGCAACGAGCTGCTGGGCCAGGTGGGTGGACTGGTGGCCCCGGTCGCCAACTTCGCCATGGCGCTCAAGCCGGTGCGGGCGGTGCTGGAGGGGACCCTGGGCATCGATCGCCGCGCGCCCTTCCCGACCTTCCGTTTTCGAAAATTCCGGGACTGGTTCTTCGGCGCGCACCAGCGGGAGAAGGCGCCAACCCCCGCGGGCGCGCCGAAGGTGGCCTATTTCCACGGCTGCGCCACCAACCAGTACGAGCCGGAGGTGGGCCGGGCGATCGTCGCCATCCTGGAGCACAACGGCTTCGAGGTGGTGTTGCCCGATCAGGTCTGCTGCGGGCTGCCCATGCAGTCCAACGGCGATTTCGCCAGCGCGCGGCGCCAGGCATACGCCAACATCGAGAAACTGCTGCCATACGCGGGGCAGGATATCCCGATCGTGGTTGGGGGCGCCAGTTGCGGCCTGGAGCTGAAATCGGACTACCAGGAGATTTTGGGTATTCACACCGCGGATGCCCGCACGGTGGGCCGGCACGTCTACGACATCAGTGAGTACCTGTGGCTGCAGCATGAGGCGGGTCGGCTGAAAACCGACTTCGCACCGCTGCAGCGGACCATCCCGTATCACACGGCGTGCCATCAGAAGCTGCACCGCATCGGCCAGCCGGCGTTGGATCTGTTGGGCCTGGTCCCCGGGCTGACGATCTCGGACCTGGGGCACGATTGCTGCGGGATCACCGGCACGTACGGCTACAAGCACGAGAAGTACGAGATCGCGCACCGGGTCGGCGAGCCGCTGTTCGATTGGATCAGCGCCTCGGGCGCGAATCTCGCCATCTGCGACAACGAGACGTGCCGCTGGAATATCGCCAGCCAGACCGGCGTCCGGGTGGTGCACACGGTGCAGGTGCTGGCCGACGCGTATGGGCTGAGTACGTGACGAGTAACGAGTAATGAGTAATGAGTAACGAGTGATGCGTGTCTTGGTAATCGGCGCGGGCGCGGTGGGGTCGCTGCTGGGCGCCAGGCTCGCGTTGGCAGGCCATGCGGTGACGCTGGTGGGCCGGCCGGCTCTGGTCGAGGCGGTGCGCGGCCGCGGGCTGACGCTGATCGAGCCGGACGGCTGCCGGCGCGCGGCGGAAGTGGCTGTGGTGGGCGACATCGCCGCGGCATTTGCTGAGAGCGCGCACAAACCCGGTTTCTCCGAGAAACCGGGTTTGTATCCGTTCTACGACCTGGCCCTGGTGACGGTGAAGGCGTATGACACCGCCACGGTGATTGTCGAGCTGACCGCCGCGACCCGGACACCGCCGCCATTGCTCACCCTCCAGAACGGGGTCGGCAACGAGGAGGCGCTGGCGGCCGCGGTGGGCGCCGACCGGGTGCTGGCCGGCGCGCTCAACACGCCCGTGTCCGTGCCTGCGCCGGGCCATGTCCAGGTCCACCGGCCGACCTACAAGATCGGGCTGGCTCCGGTGGCCGCGGGCGCGGCGGTGGACGCGGTCGCAGCGGCGTTGACCGGCGCCGGGTTCACCGTGGGCTGCTTTGCCGACTATCGCGGCTTGAAGTGGACCAAGCTGCTGATGAACATCCTGGCCAACGCGTCCTCGGCCATCCTCGATTGGACCCCGGCGCAGGTGATGGCCGATCCGGTCGCGTCCCGGTTGGAGGCGGGCGCCTGGCAAGAGGCGTTAGCGGTGATGGCCGCGTCCGCGATCCGGCCCGTGGCGTTGGCCGGCTATCCCTTCCCCTTGCTGGCGCCGCTGGCCCGGCGGCTGCCCGTCGCCTGGTTGGCCCGTGGTCTGCGCGGTTTCGTCGCTGGCGGTCGGGGCAGCAAGATGCCCTCTTTGCACGCGGCCCTGAACGCGGGCAAACGATCGGAGGTTGGCTGGCTGAATGGCGCGGTGACCCGCTATGGCCGGGAGGCCGGGGTGGCAACCCCGATCAACGCGCGTCTCACGGATATTCTCACGGCTTCGACGGAAGGCCGGGCGGTCTGGGACGATTATCGCGGGCGACCCGAGCGGCTGGAAGCCGGGCTTTGAGCGGGTTGACAGGTCCCCGGCGCCTCCCCGGCGCCGGGGACCTTGTCGAAAGGACCCCTGGCCCCCAGAATTAACATCGACGGGGGCGACTTTTGTATAGTATTACCCCATCGGCCTGGCAGCCATGATCTTCGGCAAATGGACGCCGTTCGGTTCCTTCGCCTCCTCTCTCATCCACCAACGGAAGAAAGCCGTGCGACGTGCGATACCCTTTCAAGGCGTGTCGCACGTTTGCTCTTTGACACCTGGGTATACTGCCATATAATTCAGCCAATCTTCGATATTGATTCCAAGCGGATGACGATTCGCGTGACGGCGGGGAAGGGCGCCAAAGATCGAGACACGCTGCTTTCGGAAACCGCGTTGACCGTTCTGCGCGAGTACGTGCGTGCGTTCAAGCCCAAAGATTGGCTGTTTCCGGGTAATAGTCCCAACGATCACTTGTCAGAACGGTCGGCACAGCACGTCTTTGAGGATGCGAAGCAGAAAGCGGGTATCATAAAGCCGGCGACGTTCCACACGCTGCGCCACTCGTTTGCGACGCATTTGCTGGAAGATGGTGTGGATATGCGGTATATCCAGGAACTACTGGGACACGGCAGTATCAAAACGACTGAGCGGTACACACGTAACCCAGCGGGGGATGCAAAAGATCAAGAGTCCGCTGGACAATTTCAAACTGTAGGAGGGCAAACTGAAAGATACCTGACGATTCCTGCTGGCGAAGTGGAAAAGATCAAAATTGGACCTACGACACAAAACTTGCGTAATGCATACCCCGGTTGGCATGCATCCCGCAATAGATGTGTCGTGGAATGTAAGTTGAACGTCAGGCCGTCCGAGAGGGCGAGTCGGCGGCGTCTGCAGGGGTGGCGGCATTTCGCGCGGGACCGATCATCATGCCCGACGTTCAACACCCGCTCGCCGACCACGCCGCGCGGGCCTGTGGTAGCGGACGTCGGCGGCGCCGATCCGCAGCTCTGGAGAGCGCGCGCGGCGGCGAGTTTCACCGTTTGGCGTCATGCCGTTGCAATCGGACACCACTTGGTACAGCGCGGTTCGCTCATGCACAATCTGGTAGCATCCTGACGCAACTTGGTGTATAATCCAGTACGAGACAAGCACAGAAGTTAGACCAAAACGCAGACAAGAGGACTCAATGCCAACCGTTCGTGGTATTCCTGGTCCGTACCGAGCCAACAGCGCCCCGACGCGTGACGCGCAGCGTGGCAACCTGACATTGACAGTCATCTGCACAAGCGATTGATGCCGTATCAAGAGCACGTGTACAAATCAATATGCACGAACGCCAAACACACGCACCACGAACAGGCGGCGAATGGAATCGCGTTTGTCAAAGCCAACGACTTGGCCGCCGCCCGTCGTGGTGCTACAGCGTTTACGGACACGCGCGGCGGACCGATGGCAGCAGAACAAATCAAAGCGTCAAGGGATTGATAGTGATCCTGCCATAAATCGCATTGGGGTGACAAACAATGCCAACTGTAGATAACATTGGGCCATACCGGTTTTTCTTCTACTCTGGCGATAGGGATGAACCGCCTCATGTGCATGTTGAACGTGAGGATATGAAGGCCAAGTTCTGGCTCGACCCTGTGTGGCTAGCGAAGAACGTTGGGTTTAGTAGAAACGAACTCAACCGGATACAAAGGATCGTAGAGGAAAATCAGGAATGCTTCTTGAGGAGTTGGAATGAATACTTTTATGATTGAACTAGAGACAGCCATAGCCAGGCATATCGAGGTCACTGAGGATACGCTGATCATTGATCTCGTCGATGGACGCACAATCTCGGCGCCACTGGCCTGGTATCCCAGGTTGTTGCATGCCAGTGCCAAGGAACGCAACAACTGGCGGTTCATAGGCAAAGGGGACGGCATTCACTGGCCTGACCTGGATGAGGACATCAGTGTCGAGAATGTATTGTTTGGAAAGCCATCTGGCGAAAGCCGCCGTTCATTTAAGAAATGGCTTGAACAACGTGGTGTCCCCCAAAGGCAGTTTGCATGGCAAACTGTGCCCAAAGCAGTGGCCGTAGAATACGTGCATCCGTAAACACCCGCCTGCCGACCATGTCGCATCGCGGCGCGGGGTAGGATCACTGCTCTGAATTACTCTGCTTGTCGCTCCGTGCTCTTTTTCTGCTGAGATTTGTGCAAAATCAAACTAGAAAAACGTAGATGCCAAAACAGCGACGCAATGTCAAGAGATGGAGGTATGTCTATGAATGCCGTGACCGTACTCGATATCAGGGGGGCCTGCTGACTACAGACAGCCGGTGTTGGTCAACACTTGGCCGATCTGGCAGTTGGCGATACGTTGAGGATCGTTTTCGATGCGTCGCTTCGCGAGAAGATGGAGAATCTCGTGGCTGAACGAGACTCCGAGATTCTGCAGATGGACAGCGAAGATGGCGTCCTCACGGCGATCATCGGAAAAGAGGCGCCCGCAATCGTGATGCTGAAAGTGAGCCCGGTAGCCGATTATCCCACCGAACCAGGCTGTTTCCTGCGTGGCAACGACTACTCGCCGGTGGCGGTGGTGGTCCTGCTGAACGCGCCTTACGGAACCTTGCCACCTGAGGTGCAAAATGCCCCGCCTGAAATCGAAAAGCTGGCGAGGGTGGCTGTCGAAACAGGGGCAGCCCTCGCGGGAACATTGCAAACGGAGAATATCGGGATAGAGAAGATTGTCTGCAACGTGGTGGGCAATCCTAACATCCGCTACCTGGTCCTCTGCGGAGAGGAAGTGCATGGCCACAACAGCGGTACTGCGGTGAAAGCCCTGCTTGCCAATGGGATCAACGAAAAGCGAACTATCAGCGGCTCTGAGGCCGTGACCCCCTACCTTTTCAACATCCCGCTGGAAGCCATCGAAAGGTTCAGGGAGCAGGTTGCCTTGGTGGATCTGGTGGGAGAGATGGATCCGGCAGTGATCGCAAAGGCCGTCTGGTCCTGCTATCAAGAGAAACCCACTCCATTCAAGGACTACATGCTCCATGACCCAGGCGCCTACTCCGAAGCAGGGATATCATGTACCCTTACCGGGAAAGTGAAGCACCCGGAGGAGATAGAGGAGTGGGAAATCAACGATCTTCTCAAAAAGATCGAGGGAGAAGAAGCGCCGGTGAAGCCCCCGGCAGCAGTAAAGGATGAACCGATAGCCAGGCTGGAAGAAGTTCAATTGGAAAAGAAGAGGGAACCAGGCGTGATAGACCAGCAGAAGTTGGTTGCTGTGGGGAAAAGCTTGGCCAAGATTGCCGAAGGGCTCAATGAGATTGCCAAGATCCTGATGGGAGAGGCGGCGGAAAGGGTCGCAGAGCTCCCTGGAGAAGAGAGGGTGAAAGTAGGAGTACGGCCGAGGATAGAGGTCGAGGCGCCCCCTGTGGTTGAAGAAGTGCCGCAAACGGAAGCGCAGGAGATGGCAACGCTGTATTTCGCCAATCAACTCAAGGGGTTCAGCGGTGTTCTGGCGGCCCTGGAGGCTTGCGATCAGGATATCTGTCACGACGGTTGTACCCTGCCGAATGTGGCCATCTCTGTCATCAAGCGGCTTAGCAAACTGCAAAAGGACCTCGATGCGTCGTCGGTCGTGGAACCGAGAAAACAGGTCATGACCGCTCACATCGCTGACTTCTTGACAAAGGCCAGAGCGTTACCCCAAGATGTAGATAGACCATGTCAAAAGACCGCCGGAAACTGCAAGATCGGCAGTGGGTGCTTTGCCAGCGGGGCTTTGAAGATGATGAAACTCATCACTGAGCCTCCCTCGCCGACTCCGTAGAAGGAGAGCGGAAATGGTTACCTGTTTTGAGAACCAACTGAGGGGCTACAACGTCGTCCTGGCCGCCTTGCGGGCCTTCTCCCAGGACATCTGCCGAAACTGTATTGGTCTGTCCGGCGCCCAAACCAAGGTAATCAAAGGTCTAAAGAAACTGAGGATGGACCTGGAGGGATCAGCGGTTTCGGAGTCGGATAAGAGGCGGATACTGGCTCGGATCGAGCGTTGCGCTGAACTGGCTGCAGCTCTGGATGTGGCCGAGGAGGTGGAGTGCCAGAAGACTGCTGGCAACTG
>PHCA01000414.1:697-1529 GCA_002842085.1 Chloroflexi bacterium HGW-Chloroflexi-1 | reverse complement strand
GCCGGCGCGATTACATGCAACGCAAGCACACTCACCACAAGCCCGGCCCGGGAGAGATTTTTTCGCGTCTGTTGACAGCGGCGGCGAAATGGTGACCCCTATTTTCCCTACAGCTCCGCCGGGTAGCTTAAACTAACAGTATTGAGACGGGACCCCGCGTTTCCTGTAGCACTGAATGCTACAATGCTAGATTTGACCCCGCGCCCCTGTTCGACCCCGATTTCCTGCTGATTTCCTGATTTATCAGGTTTCCTGGTAGTGGCTTCGATACCGCCGCTGACAACACGTCATAACAACCCACCTCATCAATGAATATTCGATAATGTTTTGACGTTACCTTTGTTGAGACTTTCCGAGAGGCAAGTTCGGTCGCCCAAGACGAGTCTTCGACCATGATAACTCTGTCATACGCCGCAACCTGCTCCGGCGAACAGCACTCGTAGAATGTGAAGCAGCTCGCTTCAACTCCATCGAAAACAATGGTCGAAAATTCGCCGACAACACCATGGTCATAGACAAACATTGCCTTATCTTCTGTCTGCAGGAACTGCGGCGCACTAAGGAACTCTTGTGAGTTTATCGGCAGATCCCACAACACAACTACTGCGTCCACTGTCATGGCTACTCCAAATTACTCGCGTTGCGGCCCAATCCGGTGACCCGAATCACATCAGTGCCACCATCCAGACTATTTCTTGCCAAACGTTCCGTGAGAATCCTTTCAAAGGTCGGACCTGATTAGCGCCATATCTCAGCCGGCGAAGACCGGCACATCGCGCAGTATGCGCTCAGGCCATGGTTTGCAGCGTGCGGTGGCGACGATCAAGCGAGG
>PHCA01000414.1:0-672 GCA_002842085.1 Chloroflexi bacterium HGW-Chloroflexi-1 | reverse complement strand
GAGCACAATATTGACCCAGCGCGCACCATCGACTTCGGTGGCCTTACGTCCACCGCCGGCGTCGATCACTGTGTGTGCGTGATTCAGTGCCACCACCGCACGAAAGGCGCCCAGACCGTCGCTGTAGACCTCCGCCTCGGGGTGCAGGCGCCGCTGCGCCCATTGGGTGAGTGCCACCTTGGTAAAACCGGCAACCGGTTCGATCACCGCGCAACCGGGATGGCCTTCGTCGTTGGTTTCCACCGCAATCACAAACGGTCGTTTGTTCTCCGATCCGCGGCCGGCTTTGCCACCATTGCGCTCACCGCCCAGATACGCATCGTCGATCTGGACGAAACCGGACAACTGGCGTCCCGCCTCATCCTCGGCCATCGCCTGCATCACCTTGTGCTTCATGCGCCAAGCCGTGCGTGGATGTACGCCAAGATGGCGCGACAGTTCCAGTCCCGACACGTTGGTTTTGGTATGCGTCAGCACGTACAGCGCCAGAAACCAGATCGTCAACGGCAAGCGGCTGTGCTCGAACAACGTGCCCGACAGCAAGCTGGCCTGATGCCGACACGCGCTGCATTGCCAATACCTTTGGCCACCACGCTCGAACACGCTGTGTGCCGTTGCCGCACAACGTGCGCATACAAATCCGGCCGGCCAGCGTGTCCGGAACACGGCTCG
>PHCA01000118.1 GCA_002842085.1 Chloroflexi bacterium HGW-Chloroflexi-1 | reverse complement strand
TATACAACCAGGGTTTGCGGATGTCAAGCCCGATTTGACAAGGCCCCTGAACGGTGTTATACTGTACCTGTATGCACAAGTAGACAGGGTGACAGGGTGACAAGTGCCCTCATGCCAGTCATAGACCAGGCCAGTCCCACTCCTTATTACGATCAGCTCAAGGAGGGCCATTGATCAGGGGTTGGAGCGCCGCGTGCCGGCCATGTTGGCCAACGGCTACATCCCGCACGTGGACCACGCCACGCCGCCCGACGTGTCCTTCGAGAACTTCTGCTACTACCGGCGCAAGCTCGACGCCAGGCTCGACGAGTACGACGTCCGTCGCTGGGCCGCCGGCCATTCGCTGCGAGGGGATCCATGAACAGTCATGACCGTTTTCTGCGCACCCTGGATTTCGCGCCGGTTGACCACGGTTTCAGCCACGAGCTGGGCCTGTGGGGCCAGACCGTCGACCGCTGGGAGGCGGAGGGTATGCCGCGCGACGTACACATCGGCGACCTGATAAGCGGTTGCACGTATTTCGGCCTGGAACGCATCGAGTACCTGGGACTGAACGTGCTGGGCATGCTGCCGCCTTACGACGAGGAGGTCCTCGAAGAGGACGAGCGCTACATCATCAAGCGCTATGCCGACGGTCGGATCACCAAGGGGCTCAAGGAGGGCGAGGCCCACGGCACGCGCATGTCGATGGACCAGGGCCTGAGCTGGCCGGTGGTCAGCCGCGACGACTGGGCACAGGTCAAGCAGCGCTTCAACCCGCGCGCGCCGGCGCGCTACCCGCAATGGTGGAGCGACGATCTGCGCCGCCTCAGCGACCGCGACTACCCGTTGGCGCTGACCCACAACGGCTGCTTCGGCCTTTACTCGTGGCTGCGCTCGTTGATGGGCACACAGGCCGCCTGCCTGATCTTCTACGACGATCCGGTCCTGGCCGAGGAGATCCTGGAGTATCTGACCAACTATCTGCTCGAGCTGGTCCACCCCGCGCTCGACCAACTGCAGGTAGACTACTTCAACTTCTTCGAGGACTTCGCCGGCAAGGGCGGCCCGCTGATCGGCCCCAAGCTCTTCCGCAAGTTCCTCATGCCGCGCTACCGGCGCATCATCGACACGCTGCACGCCCACGGCGTGCGCCACATCTGGCTCGACAGCGACGGCGACACCAGGGTGCTGATCCCGCTGTTCATCGAGCTGGGCGTCACCGTCCACTGGCCCCTCGAACGCGCGGCGGGCATGGACCCGGTCGAGGTGCGCCGCCTCTACGGGCACGCGCTGGGTCTGGCCGGCGGGATCGACAAGCGCGAGCTCACCAGGGACTTCGCCGCAATCGACGCCGAGCTGTACCGCCTCCTCCCACTCATCGAGGACGGCGGCTACATCCCGACGCTGGATCACGCCGTCCCGCCCGACATCCCATACGAGAACTGGCTGTACTATCTCGAGCTCAAGGCCAGGCTGCTGGGCAACGATCCCGGCATGGTTCCGGCCCTGCGCGAGCGCGCTGCTCACCGCTGACAAGAGGAACACCGATGAACAGCCGCGAACGTTTTCTCCGAACCCTGGAGTTCAAACCAGCCAACCCACCCTGGGTCCGTTGGGGGCTCTACCTTTGGGACGAGACCATCGAGCGCTGGCGCGCCGAGGGTTGGGACGGCACGCCCCTCGACGAGTTCTTCGGGGGCGATGAGCTGGTGCGTGTCGACCCCTACTATGGCCCGGCGCCCCCCTTCGCGCACCAGGTCCTCGGCGAAGACGAGACCACGGTGCTCTACGTCAACCACGAGGGCATCCTTATGCGCGAGTTCAAGGTCAACCGCGACATGAGCATGCCGCAGTTCATCAAGTTCCCCGTCGAGAATGAAGCCGAGTGGCGGACGTTCGCGGCAGAGCGGCTGGCCCTCAACCCGGAGGAACGTTTGAACGCGGATTGGCAGGGCCGCGTTGCGCCGTACCAGAACCGGCCGGACGGCCGCGGCGGGGCCCCAGAGGGGGTTGATCCACCGCCCCGCCAGTGCTGGGCCGACCGTTGGGGCGGCTTCTTCGGCTCGATCCGCAACATGACCGGCGTGGAACGCCTGTGCACCGCGTTCTACGACGAGCCGGCCTGGGTCGAGCGCATGATGGAGGAACGCGCCGATGCGATGATCGCCATCACCGGCGAAGTGCTGAAACACACCGACTTCGACCTCTTCTTTTTCTGGGAAGACATGGCGTACAAGGCCGGGCCGCTGGTCGGACCGCAGTTGTACCGGAAATTCGCCTTCAAGCACTACCGCCGGGTCTGCGACTGGCTGCACAGCCGCGGCATCAAGCACATCGGCCTCGACAGCGACGGTGACATCAGCCTGCTCATCCCCATCTGGCTCGAGGCGGGCATCGATGTGCTCTGGCCCTTCGAGGTGCAGGCTGGCATGGACGTGCTCAAGGTGCGCCGGCAGTTCGGCCATGACCTGGCCATCTGGGGCGGCATCGACAAGCGCGCCCTCGTGGAGGGCGGTGAAACCATGCGCCGCGAGGTAGATCGCGTCATGCCGCTCGTCGAGGAGGGCGGCTACATCCCGGAGCCCGATCACGGCATCCCACCCGATGTCTCGTGGCCGAACTTTTGCGCATACATGGCGTATCTCAAGTTCCGCCTGGGCCGCGGATGACCAGGAAGGTGCTCCCGTTGAATTCGTGCGTGAGTCTCATTGACAGGAGTTACGCGGTCCGCACATGAACGCCGTCATTGCGAGGAGCGTAGTGTGCGACGAAGCAATCCCATGCTCCAAGGAGGAGATTGCTTCGCAAAAACCGCTCGCAATGACCCCACACTGCGTAACTCCTATCATCGAATGCCGTGACCGGAGGTGAAAACGTGTCCCAATCCCAACCCTTGGTCCTCGAAACCGCAGCCGACATCCTCAAGTTCGATCGCGCGACCGGCTGCCTGGTGTCACTGCGCAGGGTGGCGGCGCCGGATCAGGATCTCATCGCCTGGGCGCCCGACCATCCGGCCTTCGTCATCGGCTACCTGGACGAGGAGCGCGAGTACCGGCTATTGACTGCCACGAAAGCGGAACAGGTCGAAGTTCAGCAAGATCACCGGGACGGCAGCCAGGTGTTGTCGGCCTCCTACCATCAGATCGGGGACCGGGATATCCATGTTACGTTCACCGTGCATGCTTCGGAGCAGGATCCGTTCAGCCGATGGCGCATCAGCCTGGACAACGCCGCGGGGCTCCAGGTGGTGGACATCCAGTTCCCGTTCCTGGTCTGCCCCTACGACCTGGGGGGCAAGCCGGGCAGTGAGGCGATTCTGTTGCCGTTCTTCAACGGCAGGCTCATCCGTGCCCCGGGCGGGGGCGCATCCGGTCCCACTGGGAAGCTGTTGCCCGACAGTTGGCGGTCTTGGGAGTTCACCGCGCTCAACGGCGGCGTCGATCACTACCCCGGCATGCAGTTCGCGCAGTTCCTGGCCTACTACAACGACCGAGGCGGGCTCTACCTGGCCTGCCAGGACACAGCGGGCAACGTCAAGCGATTCAGGGCGCTGCATCGCGAGCCCGGCGTGCGCCTCGGCATCGCCCACGTCGGGGACTGGCCGCGCCAGGGGCAGCGCATGATCGAGTACGACACCGTCCTCAGCAGCTTCACGGGTGACTGGTACGACGCGGCCACAATGTACCGCGCATGGACCCTGGCTCAGAAGTGGGCCACGCCGTTGCACCGGCGCACCGATGTGCCCGACTGGCTGTTGGACTCCCCGGTCTACATTACGATCCGGCCCCAGGGCATCCTCGATGACGGCCCGGTGTTCCCCGTCCAGGAATTCCTGCCCTACGAAGACAAATGCATCCCGCTGCTTGCCAGGCTTGCCGAGCGAGTTGGGCCGCTGGTGGCGGTCATGATGGGCTGGGAGCGCGCGGCCTCCTGGGTCTACCCCGATTGCTTCCCGCCGGTCGGCGGCGACGCATCCATGACGGAATTCACGCGCCTGGCCCGGCAACGCGGCTGGCACACCGGCTCCTTCTGCAACGGCTCGCGCTGGGTCATCGGGCACCTGTGGAACGGCTACGATGGCCGCGACTACTATCGGCAGCACGGCGGCGATAGGAGCGTCTGTCGCGAGGCGGACGGCGCGCGGTGGCGTGAAAACTGGGACCAGAACTGGCGACCGAGCCACCTCTGCTGCCTGGGAACGGAGTCCACGCGCCGCACCGCCGTGGACTTCGTGAAGCGGCTGATCGGGTGGGGGTTCGAGTCCATCCAATTCTTCGATCAGAATTGCGGGGCGGCTACCTTCGCCTGCTTTGCTGCGGACCACGAGCATCCTCCTACTCCCGGCAAGTGGATGTTGGCCAAGATGGAGCAGGTGATCGCCGAATTCCGGGAAGCCGCCCAGGTGGCCGGTGAAGAGGGGGTGATCAACTCGGCCGAGGCGGGTGTCAACGAGTGTTGCCTGCCGCTCTTCCAGGAGACCGACCTGCGCGTCTACCCGCCGGGGTATGCGGACGACTTCGTGCCCCTGTACCAGTTTCTGTTCCACGAGTGCATCGTGATCCAGGGCATGATGGGAAACGCGCCGGAGCCGTACCACCTGCCCATCCGCAACGCGGCCAATTGCGTCTTCGGTGAGATCCCCGGCGCAGTCATGATCGGAGACGGCACGCTGCTCGATAAGGACACCGGGAACTGGGCGCCCTGGGAGCCGCGGGTCGGCAGCGATGATGACGCCGTGGAGATGATCCGGACGGTCACGGCACTGCGCCGGGGGCCGGGGAAGGCCTTTCTGGTGTTCGGCCGCATGTTGCGCCCGGTGGCGGTCGAGGGCATTCAAACGGTCGAGTGGACACACGGCGGGCGCTCGCACCGCATCCCGGCGGTGTTTCACGCCACCTGGCAGGCGCCGGACGACCGCGTGGGGGTCGTGCTGGCGAACTGGACGGGCCAGGAACAGGCGATCAGCGTTTCCGACCCGCACCTGGTGGGATCGCTGACATTGCACGTCTCGGGCCGCGAGCTGAGATCAGCCAGCGTGCCCGCCGCAGCCGGCGGAATCAGCATCACGCTGCCTCCTTTGAGCTGCGCGTTGGTGGAGCAGGAGACGGGGTGACAAGGTGACAAGGTGACGGGGTGACAGGGAGACAAGGAGACAAGGAGACAAGGAGACAAGCGCCCACATGCCAGTCATAGACAAGGCCAGTCCTATTCCTTATTACGAGCAGCTCGCTGAGCTGCTCCGCCGCGAGATCGACGCCAAGCAGGCCCAGGGCGAAGCCTACCAGTTGCCCTCCGAGAACGAGCTGGCCGAGCAGCACGGCATCAGCCGCGCCACCGTGCGCCACGCGCTGGACGAGCTGGAGCGGGATGGCTGGATCTACCGCCAGAAGGGGGTCGGCTCCTTCGCGGTCGTCCGCCGCGTGGAGCAGGAGCTGACCCAATTGGCCTCCACCACCGAGGTGATGCATCGACGCGGCTGGTCGCTCGTCAGCAAGGTCATCAGCCTGGAGCAGATGCCCGCGGCGCCGCACGTGGCGCGGGCGCTGGAGCTGGCGGAGGGCGCGCCCGTCTACGAGCTGCGCCGCCTGCGCATGGTAGACGGCGTCCCCGCCAGCGTGCAGACGAACTACCTGCCCGCCGCCCTGTGCCCCCGGCTGGAAGAAAACGACCTGACCAGCTCCCTTTACCAACTGCTCGAAAGTCGCTACAGCCTGCGCTTGTGGACCGGACGCGAGACGTTGCGCGCCCGCGGCGCCGCCGGCCGGGAAGCGCAACTGCTGGAAATCCAGGATGGCGCGCCCGCGATGTACGCCGAACGCATTACCTACGCCGCCACCGGCGTCGCCGTCGAGTATCTGGAGGCGGTCTGGCGCGGCGACCGGTACGATTTCAAGGTGACGCTGACCAGGTCCGCATAGCGAATCTGCGAATCAACGAATCTGCGAATCAACGAGACTGCGAATCAACGAGTCTGCGAATCTGCGAATCAACGAGACTGCGGGAGGAGGCAATGAATTACGAGGATTGGGAGAAGAACGTGCCGGAGGCGGTCAGGAATGATCCGGTTTGGCAGTTTTACGCGTATCGCAAGGCGCTGTTCCTGTTTGATTTGGCGTGGGTGGATTGTGAGAAACTGATGTAAGACCCGCGCGGAAGAACTGTCTCTGGTCAGTGGATTGATGCCTGTGGCTCGATCTCTGCCAACATCGAAGAGGGATATGGCCGCGGGTTTGGCAAAGATCGAGACCACTTCCTGCGCTACTCGGCAGGCTCGGCTCGCGAAACCAAAGGCTGGTACTATCGCTCACGCCATCTACTCTCTCCCGAGGTGATCCAACACCGAATGGCCCTCTGTGACGACATCATTTCGCTCCTTGTTACTGAACTCAAACACCAACGCGCCCTTCGCTAATTCGTTGATTCGTTGATTCGTTGATTCGTTGATTCGTGTTGATTCGTTGATTCGTTGATTCGTTGATTCGTTGATTCGTTGATTCGTTGATTCGTTGATTCGTTGATTCGTTGATTCGTTGATTCGTTGATTCGCCCTCCATCAGAAAGGAACATACCCATGTCCAACCCCCTTCGCTTCTCCGCCAATATCAACACTTTCAACGCCTGCGCCGACCGGTACGTGCTCTCCGGCTACGGCGAGCGCCTGACGACCGATCAGCTCATCGAGGCCGCGACGCAGGTGCCCGACCTGACCGGCGTGGAGCTGGTCGGCATGTGGCACGTCGACGACGGCAACGTGGCGCAGATCGGCCGGCAGGTGCGGGACGCCGGGCTCGAGGTCACCTGCGTCACGCCTGACATCTGGGCCTCGGGCAAATGGGGCTGGGGCTCCTTCGCGGCCAATGACCCCACGATCCGCCGCGCGGCCATCCAGGAAGTCAAAAAATCCATGGAGTGGGCCAGGCAGCTCAACTGTGAGGTGGTGGACCTCTGGTTTGGGCAGGACGGCTACGACTACCCGTTCCAGGCCGACTACCTGGCCGCGTGGGATCGGCTGATCGCCGGGACCATCGAGTGCGCTGAGCACGTGCCCGAGGTCAAGCTGGTACTGGAGTACAAGCCCAAGGAGCCGCGTACCCATTGCTTCATTGCCACCGTCGGCAAGACGTTGCTGCTGGTCGAGAAGGTCAACCGGCCCAACGTCGGCGCGATGGTGGACATCGGCCACGCGCTGATGGCCTACGAGAACGTCGCCGAATCGGCCGCGCTGCTGCAGTATTTCGGCAACAAGCTCTTCTACATGCACTTCAACGACAACTGGCGCCTGTGGGACGACGACATGACCGTCGGCTCGGTGCACACCATTGAGATGCTGGAGCTGCTCTACTGGCTCGACCGCGTGGGCTACGCCGGCTGGTACGCGCTGGACATCTTCCCGTACCGCGAAAACGGTGTCCGCGCCGCCAGCGAGAGCATCAAGTGGATCCAGGGCCTCCACGGCCTGCTCGACAAAATCGGCCGCGCCCGCATTGCCCAGGTGATCGCGAGCGGCGATGCGATGGATGCGAGCGCGATGATACGAGAAGCGCTGCTGGGATAGCGGATGGCGGATGGCAGATGGCAGCTTGCCAATACCCAATACCCAATACCCAATACCCAATACCCAATACCCAATACCCAACCAGGAGAACATTCATGTCCAAGCATCTCTACGACCCGCACATGTTCAACTACATGTGGGAAAGCTGCATCCCCAGTGACGACTTCATCGTCGGCACTTACTACATCGAAGACACGCTGGAAGGCCAGGAGTTCATCGACCACCTGGGCCAGGTGGAGCGGCTGGCCGCCGAAGGCTCGACCTCGAGCTGGATGGACGTCAAGGAGCTGACGCCGGAAGTGCGCGAGCGGCTGATGAGCAAGGTGCTCGGCTACTACGAGGTTCCCGCGCCCAAGGGTACCAAGAAGGCGATCATCCAGCTCGGCTTTCCGACGGCCGCGTGGGACGTGAACGTCAATGTGCCGATGCTGCTCCTCTCCATCGCGGGCAACTGCTTCGCCTTCCCGACGAAAATGCGGCTGCTCGACATCTACATCCCCGAAAAGCTGGCGGCCAAATTCGGCGGCCCGAAGTTCGGTGTGCCCGGCGTGCGCAAGATCCTCAGTGTGCCCGACCGGCCGCTGACGCTCCAGATCATCAAGCCGAAGATGGGCATGACGCCCGAAGAGACCGCCAACCAGGTCTATCAGAGCGCGCTCGGCGGCGCGGACCTGTGCAAGGACGACGAGATGTGCAGCGAGCTATCCAACTCGCCCTTTGAAGCGCGACTGGAGGCGGTGCTGAAGGCGCTCGAGAAGGCCGAACGGGAGACCGGCCACAAGACGCTCTACATGGTCAGCATCACCGACGAGGTGGATCGCATCCAGCAGAAGGCGCGGCTGGCGTGCGAGATGGGCGCCACCGGCCTGCTGCTGGCCTATTCGGCCGGGCCGTCGATGTTGCGCGTGCTGGCCGAAGACCCGCAGATCACCGCGCCGATCCTGCTGCACGTGTCGCATCTGCTGGCGCTGCTGCCGACGATGAACTTCCCGGTGCTCGCCAAGATCTGTCGTCTGTGCGGCGCGGACATGATGCTCACCCCGAGCATCTGGTCGAGCATCCCGGTGGCGTCCACGGAGGAGTGCCTGCGCACCTCGCAGACGCTCCATGCGCCGTTCTACCACATCAAGCCGATCTTCCCGATGCCGGGCGCGGGCATCTACCCCGGCGCGGTGCCGCCCATGCTCGAAGAGAACGGCCCGGACATGATCTTCATGGCCGGCGGCGGCATGTTGGGGCACCCGATGGGCTACACCGCGGGCGCAAAGGCATTCCGCCAGGCCATCGACGCGGCCATGGCCGGTATCCCGCTCGACGATGCGGCGCTGGACAAGCCTGAGTTGATGGCCGCGCTCAAGACCTGGGGCCTGCGCAAGCGCCCGGTTACGCGTTGGGGCTTCTCCGGCGAGCAGTTCCATCCGAAGTTCGCGGAGAAGGGGAGTTGAGGGTAAATTGGTCACTTGGTAAATTGGGAAATTGGTAAATTGGGAAATTGGTAAACTGGTAGACTGGTAAACCGGTAAACTGGGGCTGCGCATCCCAATCTACCAACCTACCAACCTACCAACCTACCAACCTACCAATCTACCAACCTACCAATCTACCAATCTACCAATCTACCAACCTACCAACCTACCAATCTACCAATCTACCATTCCCCCAGGAGACGAGGAAACAAGTTGCGCCCGCGCCGTGCTGAAACCGGCGCGGGTAGCCTGCATAACATCGATGCCGCGCTTGCCAAACAATCCACAGGCAGCAGTGGCTTGGAGAGGGAGCGCTACGGTGAGCAATCCTGGCTGAACAACGCTGACTAAAGCCCCAGATTGCCGCAGAAAGTTTTTGCCTTTAGCTAGCAGCGGATGTAGAATAGTCCATAGCAGCGACATGACAGTTGCCAACGCGCCGCAGAGTAGAGGTGTTTCGCTGTTCATTCCAGGAGCACCCGTTGGGCGAGAAAAGCTTCATCGTACCGCTTGGGGACAGTGACAAGGATCGCTACCGACTGGATTGCACGATCACGCGCGGGCACGTCATCGTCTTTCGAATTCAGTACGAAGCCTTCATCGACGGCGAGTGGCGACCTATCGTTCGGTACGACACGGCGCATGGCTATCCTCACCGCGATCTGCTTCACCCGGATCGGCCTGAGGAAAAGACAATGTGGCCAGGTCGTTCCAGCACTGAGATCCTTACGATCGGTCAGGAAGACATCAAACGAAACTGGGTCGCATATCGGGTGTGGTACCAGAAGGAGATGGGGCAATGAACGAACTGTTCGCGATCAAGTATGACATGTTGTTGACCGAATTCAACCGCTACGTCATGGCGCACCCCAGCTTTCTGGCCGGCCTGCCGGATGAGGCGCTCATTGTTTTGCTTGACCCCGGCGACCCGGAGTTCAACCGACACAACCTGGAACGGATAGCAGCCCATGGTCGCCATGACGACCACCCCAATCGCCCCATCGCGTATGTGGACGTAGGCAAGCTCGCCCCGATTCGATCTCGGCTGGTGGCCCCGCACGTGTTTTCTCATCCGCCTGAAGCCCTGGCAATGGCGTGATGGTCAGGGCATGTGGCGCCTCACGCTGCAGGCTCCATTCCCAACGCACTCTCCTGCGCTAAGGACTGAAGATTAAATAACTTGGGCGAATCTCCCCTTCATCTGCCGGAGCGATTGGGTAAGTTATTCAGTCCTTAGCCCTAACCTACCAATCTACCAGTTTACCAACCTACCAATTTACCAATCTACCACTCCCCAGGAGACCATCCAGCTATGCCAGATTTGTCAGTCAACGAAGCCGCCCTCTACCGCACGATGCTGACCATCCGGCGGTTCGAGGAGCGGTGCAACTATCTGTTCATGCAGGGACGCATCCCCTCCACCCTGCACCTGTATATCGGCCAGGAGGCGGTGGCCGTCGGCGTGTGCGCGCACCTGCGGTCCACCGATTACGTCACCAGCACGCACCGGCCGCACGGCCA
>PHCA01000117.1 GCA_002842085.1 Chloroflexi bacterium HGW-Chloroflexi-1 | reverse complement strand
TAAATAACTTTCCCATTTGTGGACAGCGGGCTAAATTAGCCTTGCGAAGGTTTTTGCCCCGACTTGGGCTAGAAATGGCGTCTTAATGACAGATCGTGTAGAGGTCAATGACGTGCTGGGATCGGAAATATCTCACGCAAAGACGCAGAGGCGCAAAGTAACACCTTCTTGGCGTGCTTTGCGGCTTGGCGTGGGCCTCTGGAGCTGCGCGGGCTGCCGGGCGGTCCGCTGCGGAGGCCAGGCAGCTCGCTCACCACGAGCCAGAAGGAGAGAGCAAAAATGACAGATCGAGAGCGTTACCTGGAAACCATTCGCTTTGGTCATCCTGACCGGTTTCCCTACCGCTTTAGTGAGCCCCGAGAGTCCACCCTGGCTGCGTGGTACTACCAGGGGCTGAAGCAGGGTGTGGACCTGACAGAGGTAATGGGGTACGACAAATGGGTTGGTGCTCCTGTAGATTTGCTTCCCTTGCCCCGCTTCGAGGAGGTGACGCTGGAGGAGTTCGATGACAAGCGCATCTGGATAGACGAGTTGGGGGCTAAGCGCCTTGACCACAAGAACCCGCTAACGCCAGGATTCGTCACCCGGTCCTGGCTTGAGTTCCCGGTGAAGAATCGCAAGGACTTCGAGGAGATGAAAAAGCGGTACCGGCCGGACACACCGGGCCGCGTGCCGGCCAATTGGGATGAACTCGTGGCCACGCAGCGGAGTGAGATCAGGGACTATGTGCTGTCCCTGACCGTATACGGCCCCTTCTGGCGGGTGCGAGACTGGGTAGGCTTCGAGCAGTTGTGCTTTTTGTACGCAGATGATCCGGCTTTCGTGCGGGAGATGAACGAGTTCGTCATTGATTTCACCATCGCCACCCTGGATGGTCGGATTGACGATCTGGCTGTGGATATGGTGTTCGTCAGTGAGGACATGGCCTACAAGACGGCCTCCATGATTTCTCCCAGGATGGTGTGGGAATTTCTCGTACCCGGCTACCGGCGTCTGCTGGATTTTCTCCGCTCCAAGAACGTGGCGACGGTCATTATGGACTGTGATGGGCACATCAGCCAGTTGATCCCCATCTGGATCGAGGTGGGCTTCGACGGCTTCTGGCCCTGTGAGATCGCCGCGTACAACGACCCGATCACCTATCGCCAGAAGTTCGGCAAGAACATCGCCATCCTGGGCGCCATCGACAAGCGGGAGCTGCGCTTCGGCTTCGAGGAGGTGAGGCGGGAGGTGCTGAGCAAGGCGCCGTGGCTCATGGCGCAGGGCGGGTATATCCCCGGCGTCGATCACGGGGTGCCGCCAGATGTGCCCGTGCGCAACTTTCTCTACATGGCCGAACTGCTCAAAGCGCTGGCAGAAGGCCGCGATCCGGAAAAAGTCAACATTGACCGCTACCAGGCCATCCTGGGACCTATTCAGGAGATGTGGACACCGGAACTGGCCGAGCGGATCACGGTCCAGAGCATTAGCCCGGTTTGACCGGGAATACTACGGTGGATTGGCTTCCCAAAAGGGGAAGTAAGTGAGCTATCAAAATCACAGAAAGGAGACCGGTACAATGACTGAGTGGTATGAGCAACCCCCTCGCAGTGTAAATCTTGGCGACTGTCCTTGCACTTTCAAGACCGTCCAAGAATTTGTCCAGATGATAGAGACAAAGAAAAAACTCCACTTCAATGTGGACCACCTCGGTCCCATTTACTATGAGGGCGGGGAAAGGGGCATATTCTACTTCAACTCTTCCGTCGCCGAACGCGTCCTTTTCGATGTCCTCGGTCCATATTCCAAGGAGGCGCATAAAGCGGGCTTCAAGCTGGTTATCTATTTCAATGTCCACTGGCTTGCTCCCGACTTTGGTCGCAAGCGCCCTGATTGGACTCAACGCAAGCAAGATGGAACTCCCATTGACAACCTTTACGGCTTGGGGATGTCGCCCTGCGTGAATAGCCCGGCATACCGCTCCTGGTCTTTCCAGGTCGTGAGGGACCTTGCGCGTTACGAGATCGACGGCATTGTCCTCGATGGTCCGGCTTTCTTCGACGGGACCTGCTACTGCGATGCCTGTCGGGAGAAGTTCCGCACATCCTTTGGGAAGGAACTGCCGGCCTGGGCTAGCTGGGAAGACAAGACCTGGCGGGATTTTATCGAATTCAGATACCAAAGCATCGCTGACTATATGCGAGACATTCGCGCCGCGCTGAAGGAGGTTAGACCGGAGGCAATCATCTACATGAACGGGCAGGGCTTATACCCAAGTTGGGTGAATGCAAGGGATAACCGTCGGCTCGCCGCCCACCAGGACCGGATTGGTGCGGAAGGCGGGTTTATCTTTGGCGATCTCACCAGACTTCCACTCTGGTTCCCCGCTATGTCTGCCAAGTTCCTTGAAACCCAGTCCGGCGGTAAGCCAGTCGAGATCTACATCGCCGGCAAAAACTGCTCATGGAACCACTCGGGCCTTGCGCCAATTGAGATGGAGCTGCTCTATGCCGAGACCATCGCCCACGGCGCATCCCCCTGGTACGGAAGTTTCGTAGAGACCTTCTCATTGGAGGTTGCAAAGGCCGCAGGGCGGATGAATGAAGTCATAGAAAAGAACTCGGATTACCTGGAACGAACTTCCTCCATCGCCAGGGTCGGGCTGATGTGGTCGGTCCGGACTGGTGACTTTTACCGCGCCACTCTTCCAGTCACGGACTTCACCCGCTATGCCGAAAAGATAGTACGTCAAATGAAAACCGGCGACCACTACAAGGCGTTCCAGGGCTACTTTGAAGCCCTTACCCGTTGGCATATCCAGTTCGATGTTCTTGACGAGCAAGCCATTGAGGAAAAACTTGAAAACTACGAGGTTCTTGTCCTCCCAAATGCGGCGTGTATGTCAGATGCAATAGCAAATCGCATTACGAAGTGGGTAGAAAATGGCGGGACTCTCCTTGCCACTTTTGAGACCTCTTTATACGACGAGTGGGGGGATAAACGACAGATAGCTGCCCTTGAAGAAATTTTGGGGTGCAAGTTCCGTGAGATAGAAGGTCCGTGCGACAAAGATTACTTTGACCGCGGCGATGACCCCTTCTTTGCAGGGATTGGTGAGTTTCATATCCCTTCCCCCCGTTTCAGAACCCTGGTAACCCCAACTAGCGGGAAAGCCCTCGCTTTCTATCGGGAGAAATTCCCCGCCGACTACCAGCCGATGCCGCCTCTGTCATCCAACCCAGCAATTGTAGAGAACACGGTAGGGCAAGGGAAGGTCATCTATTTCTGTGGAAACATAGACGAGGCGTACCTTGAGTACCACCTGCCGGAGTATGAGCATCTTATGACCGAGACGGTAAGATGTGCCTCTACTCCTCTGGTTGAAACGGACGCGCCTTCGAGTGTGGAGATCAGTTTGCGGATGCAGAAGGAGAAGAACAGGCTCATCGTGCACCTGGTCAATTTCACCGGAGAGATGACCCGGCCGATCCAGAGAGTCATCCCGCTCTCGGACATCACCATCAGGCTGCCGTGGGTGAAAAATGCCGGCCGGGCGTTCACGCTGCGGGAGAGGCAGGAGTTGGAGTGGAGGGTGAAACGCGGGTTTGAGGTGCGGATTCCCGTCCTGGGCAGCTACGATGCGGTTGTGATCGAAGGGGTGGAATCAAGCTGAAAGTTGCGCCGGTTGCTCACCGATGGTAAAATCAGCCGCGCTATTTTTGACCGTGGCTAGTATAGATTGTGTTAGCGCGCCAAAGCGCTGGGATACGGGGCACGGTCGGGAGACCGGCCCCAGCACTTTGGCGCTACCAGGAGGAAGCATGACGCAAAAAATCTACGGCATTGGTCTGATCGGCGCAGGGAACATCGCCCGCACTCATGCAGCCGCCATCGCCGAGATCCCGAACGCGCGCGTGGTCGGCGTTTACGACAGCTCAGAAGCGGCGGGCCGCGCTTGCGCGGAGGAGTTAGGCGGCGTTGCCTGGACAGGCGACCTGGACGAATTGCTTGACCGTGACGCCGTAGACATAGTCAACATCTGCACCCCCAGCGGCACGCACGCCGAGCTGGCCGTGGCCGCGGCGCAGGCCGGCAAACATCTGATCGTCGAAAAACCGCTGGACGTCACCCTCGAGCGGGCCGATCGCATCATTGCCGCGGCAAAAGAAAACAACGTCAAGCTGACCGGCATTTTCCCCTACCGCTTCAGGGTGGGCGCCAAAAAGGCCAAAGAAGCAATCCAGCAGGGACGTTTGGGCCGCCTGGTGTTGGCTGACGTCTATGTCAAGTGGTACCGTTCGCAAGAGTATTACCACGGCTGGCACGGCTCCTGGGCCTTGGACGGCGGCGGGGCATTGATCAACCAGTCCATCCACAACATAGACTTGCTGCAGTGGCTCGCCGGGCCAGTCGACACGATTGTTGGGCACGTCGCCACCCTGGGACACGTGATGGAAACCGAAGACACGGCCTCGGCCGTGTTGACCTTCAAGAACGGCGCGCTGGGCGTCATCCAGGGAGCAACCAGTTGTTGGCCCGGTGATCCGGCCCGCGCCGAGTTTCACGGCGCCCGGGGAACGATCGTCCTGGAAGAAGGGCGGATCGTGGTCTGGAAGCTGGCCGACGGCACGCCCCAGGAAGAACAAGAGATGACCTCACTGGAAGTCCAGGACGGGCGCGCCTTTGCTGATCCGACGGCCATCGCCCACGTGCCGCACCGCAGGCAAATCGAGGATATGCTTGACGCGATAGAACAAGATCGCGAGCCGCGCGTCACCGGCCTCGAGGCGCGCAAAGCCATCGAGATCATCCGCGCCATCTACCTCTCGGCGCAGCGCGGTGAGAGGATGCGCCTTCCGTTGACCGCTAGAGAGGCATGATGGAGCCCCAGCAAAGGAGTGTCATGACAATCAACCCCGTAAGAGAAACCTTCTACGATCAACTGGCTGTCAAGGTCTACCCCGACAATGAGACGATGGGTCAGGCCGCGGCAGAAGCAGCCGCCGCGATAATCCGCCTGGCTATCGCCGAGCGGGGCGTGGCCAACATCATCCTTGCCACCGGCAACTCGCAACTTACTTTCCTGCACGCCCTGCGCGAGTTACCCGATATCCTCTGGCCGGCGGTAAACGTCTTTCACATGGACGAATACCTGAACCTGCCCCCGGGCCACCCGGCCGGTTTTTCCCTCTTTTTGCGCCGGCATCTGCTTGACCACGTGCCGGTGGGGGCCTTTTTCCCCGTGCCCGGCCATGTCGCCGATGTGGAGGCCGCCTGCCGGGGCTACGAGCTGCTCCTGCGCGCTCATCCCGCCGACCTCTGCTGCCTGGGCATCGGCGAGAACGGCCACATCGCCTTCAACGAGCCGGCGGTGGCCGACTTCGACGACCCGGTGTGGGTGAAGGTCATCAAGTTAGACGAGGTCAGCCGCCGCCAGCAGGTGGGGGAAGGGCACTTCGCTACGCTGGACGAGACGCCCACCCAGGCGCTCACGCTGACCGTCCCGGCGTTGCGGGCGGCAAAGCGGATGCTGTGCATCGTGCCGGAGAGGCGCAAGGCCGCAGCGGTGCGCAAGACGCTCCTCGGCCCCATCAGCGCCACCTGCCCGGCCTCGATCCTGCGCCGAACACCCCAGGCCGGCCTGTTCCTCGACCGGGAGTCGGCCGCGGAAGTCTTTTCTCGTTCAGGAGGAGACAGATGAAAATCGGTGTGACCAGTCTGGGTATGAATGGCCTCTCTTTGGCCAAAGCGGTCGAAAAGATGGTGCGGTTTGGCGCCGAGTGCACCGAATTGAACGGTCGGCCGGGGGTCCATCCCGGACTCACCTGGGAGAGCGAGGCGGATGAGGCAATGGTCCGCAAGCTCCTCGCCGACGCAGGCATAGTTGCCACCAGCCTGGGGGGCTATTGCGACTTTGCCCGGACCGACGATCAGGCCCTGGAGGAGCAAATCGAGGGGTTTGTCGGCTACTGCCGGAGGGCGGCCAGGCTGGGCATTCCCGTGGTGCGGGCCTTTGCCGGCGATGTCAAAGAGGGATACACGCTAGCCTATTTTGAGGCGCGGATCATCGAGGCCTTCAGCGAATTGATGCAGCGCATCGCCGCTGTGGACGTCAAGGTCGCCATCGAGAACCACGGCCAGTTGGCTAATGACGGCCCGTTCCTGCACCGGCTGATCGAGACGGTCGCCTCGCCCAAACTGGGGATGACCATAGATACCGGCAATTTTTACCATGTCGGCCACCCGCCGGAGCGGGTGGAGATGTTCTTTGAGCTGCTGGCCCCATACACCTGGAACGTGCACATCAAAGATGTGATCTACCGGGATGGGCGGGCTGTCTTCGTCCCTGCCGGCAGGGGCATCGTGAGCTTGCCGCGGCTGTATGCCTTGCTGGAAAGGCATGGCTACACGGGGGGTGTCGTCAGCGAGTACGAGGGGCTGGACTTTCCCTACGGGGAGGGGACGCTGGAGAGCGTAGCCTATCTGCGCGGCTTGCGCGACGGCAGGCAGGGTGACAGGGTGAC
>PHCA01000116.1 GCA_002842085.1 Chloroflexi bacterium HGW-Chloroflexi-1 | reverse complement strand
AGCCGGATGATGCGAAAGTATCACGTCCGGTTCGGAGGGGGGTTGTTGGAAAAGTACCCCGGCGACGGGGCAACTCGCCAGCTTCCTACCCTACTATACCCCCACCGGCGTCCCAGTGACCAGCTTCGGCGTGGCGACCACGCGCAAGTGGACGAACGCCAATGGCGAACTGCAGGAAAAGACCACCTGGTTCCAGGTCACCTGTTGGCGCAAATTGGCCGAATTGACCGCGCAGTACCTGCAAAAGGGCCGGCTGGTGCTGGTCGAAGGCGATGTCGAGGCATCGGCCTGGACCGATCGGGAGGGCGCCGCCCGCGCCAGCCTGAAATTGACCGCCACGAACGTCCAGTTCCTCGGCGGCCGCGGTGAAGTCAGCCCTGGTGTCCCTGGCGTCCCTGGCGAGCCGGGCGATGAAGCGCCGGTCACCGAAGACGACATCCCGTTCTAACGCGCGCACGATCTGCTCAGAACTGATCAAGAAACCCGGTTTCGGGGATATCGATCCCTCGGAGAAACCGGGTTTCTTGGTGTTGCGCGCACAATTGACGCGCGGCGGCGAATGCGTTACACTGTGTGCAAACTACCCGCCCTGGTCACTACTCAGCCCTCTGTCATTGCGAGCGTAGTGTGCGAAGCAATCGGAATTGCCGCAATCGGAATTGCCGCAATCGGAATTGCCGCAATCGGAATTGCCGCAATCGGAATTGCCGCAATCCCCACCATGGCGGAGACTGCTTCGTCGCAAACTACGCTCCTCGCCACAGCGAGGCCCTCGCCACAGCGAGGCCCTCGCAATGACAGGCTGAGTAGTTACCCGCCCTGTCAATTCTCAAAGGAGGCATCTCAGTGGCCCAACCTGCCCAGCCGTCTACCCAGATCAACATCGAGCTGCCCGCCGAGCTGGAGGCGATCTACAGCAACTTCGCCATCATCAACCATTCCCCCTCAGAGATCGTGATCGACTTCGCCCGCCTGATGCCCAACGTGCCGAAGGTGAAGGTCCACGCGCGGGTTCTGATGACGCCGCTCAATGCCAAACTGCTGCTGAAAGCGTTGGGGGACAACCTGGCCAAGTTCGAGGAGAAGTTCGGCGAGGTGCGCCTGCCCGCTGAGGCCGGCTTCGAGACCCCGGAGCGGTCCATCGGGTTCAAGCATTGAGGAGGAGTGATGGCCACCGATGCCCTGATCGAGTACAACCCGACCATCAAGGAGCTGCCCGAGGGCGAGCGGCCGCGGGAGCGGCTGGAGCATTATGGCTCGGGGGCGCTGAGCATGGCCGAGCTGCTGGCCATCATCCTGCGCACCGGTACCAGGGACGAGAACGTCATCCGGCTGGCGCAACGCCTCATCACGGTCTACGGCGGACTGGCGGGGCTGGCGGGGGCGCCGTTCAGCGAGCTGGTCGCGATCAAGGGGTTGGGCCCAGCCAAGGCAACCCAACTGAAGGCCGCGTTCGAGCTGGGGCGGCGGCTGCTGGTGGCCGCACCGCACGAGCGGCCGATGGTCAAATCACCGGCCGACGCGGCCAACCTGCTGATGATGGAGATGGGGCTACTGGAGCAGGAGCACCTGCGCATCGTCCTGCTGGACAGCAAAAACCACGTGCTCAAGATCCATACCATCTACATCGGGTCGCTGAACACGGCTGTGCTGCGGGTGGGCGAGCTATTTCGCGAGGCGATCCGGCTGAACTGCGCGGCGATCATCGTGGCGCACAACCATCCCAGCGGCGATCCCACCCCGTCGGCCGAGGACATCGGGATGACCCGCCAGATCGTGGAGGCGGGCAAACNCAGGACTGCCAGTCCGAGCGCTTGCGAATCCTCAACCTTCAACCTGGCTCTATTTTGCCGTTGAACAACTCCTCCAACGCTTTCAAGTTGGCGTTGCTGACCGTTCCCCCTTTGCCAGCCCCGCGCAGCCACTTCTTCAGTCCCTTGGGTTCCAGCACTGGCACGGCCGGAGCGGTGATTTGCAGTTGCGCGCGCTCGGCGATGAAGACGATCACCGGGTTCACGGCTACCGACACGTCCGGCAACGCCGACTTGATCCACGCGATCATGCGTTCGGCGTTGTCAAGCGCTTCACTGGTGGGGTTGCCTAGCCCTTCCTGGGCGAACAGCAGCAGCACCCGGCCCAAGGTGAACTTGTGATGCCATTGCGAGCCGGTTACGGTGATCTGTCCCGTCTGGTCGCGGGTGGTGAAGCTGTAGATCCCCTGGGGACTGAGCAGGACATAAGGCGCGGGCAGCGACCAGGCGTAGAAATGATAGCGGTCGTCGAAGCCCTTCAGCGCGGTCGTGAGCACCTGGTCGGGGCGAGGGGAGCGACCCCAGCGCCGCAGGCTGTAGCTGCCGTATTGGGCCAACGTGACGCCGATGATGATCGCCACAAAGGTCACCCAGATGTATTGTGACCGGAATGAGACGATCGTCCCCACAACCAGCACACCCAGCCCGGCCAGGCTGGCGTAGGCGCCCAGCCGGCTCCGCTTCTTGATCAATCTTTCGTTGGTTGAGATCTGCATCGTTTTGATATACCTTTCGTCACTCGTTGTATTCAAGTGTATCACAATGGGTTGTAGGGGCGGCGCCTCTGTGCCCGCCCATGGCGACCACGGAGGGATCGCCCTCACGGCGCCCGAATGTGCTCGTTGTATACTGCCCTCGGGCATAAACTGCGGTTCTTGAGTTACCGCAACATCCGACCTGTCACCCTGAGCGGGTCGGTTCCGTAAAGTGCGTTGCGGTGAGAATCCAGCGAAGGGTCTCGGCGTGGCATGAGATTCTTCGCTAGATGCTCGCCGTGGCGCGAAGTTAGGGGCAAACCCGCTCAGAATGACAGCCCCCTAAAGCCTCACCTTGTCACCGTGTCATCGTGTCACCGTGTCAAGCATATTTTCCCAGCACCAGGCACGCGTTCTGCCCGCCCAGTCCGAAGGAGTTCGAGAGGGCCATATCGACGCGGGTGCGCCGGGCTACGTTGGGTACGTAGTCCAGGTTGCAAGCCGGGTCAGGCGTCTCGTAGTTGATGGTCGGGTGGATGGTGTCGGTGTACACGGACATGATCGTGGCCAACGCCTCGATAGCCCCCGCCGCGCCGAAACAGTGGCCGATCATGCTCTTGGTGCTGTTGATCGCCAGCCGGTAGGCGTGATCGCCGAAGACCCGTTTGATGGCCGCGGTTTCCGCCACGTCGTTTTGTGGGGTGGAGCTGCCGTGCGCGTTGATGTAGGCGACGTCATGCGCCGCGATCCCCGCGTCTGCGAGCGCCCAGCGGATGGCGCGGGCCGGACCGGCGCCGTTTACATCCGGCTGCGCCGCGTGGTAGGCGTCGGCCGAGGCCGCCTGGCCCAGCAGCTCAACGTAAATCCGCGCGCCGCGCCGCCGGGCGTGTTCCAACTCCTCCAACACCAGCACCGCCGCGCCCTCACCGATCACGAAGCCGTCGCGCTGCGCGTCGAACGGCCGGCTGGCGCGGGTCGGCTCGTCGTTGCGGGTGGACAGCACCCGCATGCTGCCGAAGCCGGCGAAGAAAAGCGGCGTGATCTGTCCTTCGGCGCCCCCGGCCAGCATCACGTCCGCGGCGCCCCGCCGGATGACCTCCAGCGCCTCGCCGATCGCTTGCGTGCCGGCCGCGCAGGTCGTCGCCACGGTGGAGAGCGGCCCCAGGCAGCCATGTTCCAGCCCCACGTGGAAAGCCGGCATGTTGATCAGCGACTCGATGGCGACGTAGGGCAACACCCGCGCAAAGCCCGTGGCCGCGATCTTGCCGATCGGGTCGATCAGCAACTCGAGCCCCCCGACGCTGGCGCCCAGGATTACGCCGATCCGTTCGTGGTCCTCCGCCGATGCATTCAGCCCGGCGTCCACCACGGCCTCGCGGGCGGCCACCAGCGCCAGTTGCGAGCAGCGGGCCATCCGGCGAGCTTCTTTGGCCGGGATGTGCGCCTCCGGGTCGAACCCCTTGACCTCGGCGGCGATGCGGACCGGAAAAGCGCTGGCGTCGAATAGCGTCACAGGGCCGACGCCGGAGTGGCCGGCGACCAGCGTATCCCACGTCTCACGGGCGTCCTTGCCGACCGGCGTCAGCGCGCCCATCCCCGTCACGACGACGCGCCGGCGGAGGTATCTCGATGTGTCCAATTACTCCTCGTTTCGCAACTGCTCAGTCTTCACCAGACCTGTCAGGTTTTCATGGAAACCTGACAGGTCTGGGACCCCGCCAGGTTCTATTCCGTTCCGTGCTTACCCGAGTCGCTACCCCGCCAGCGCTGTCGTGATCGCGTCGACCAGCCCTTGCCGGACACTGTTCTCCGCCATGCGGATCATGCTCCGGATCGCCCTGGCATCGCTGCGGCCGTGGCCGATCACCACCACGCCGTTCACGCCCAACAACGGCGCGCCGCCGACCTCGCGCCAGTCCATCTGTTTACGCAGCCCGGCGATCGTCGGATAAAGGAGCGCCAATCCCGGCAGTGTCAGGATCAGCCCGGGGATCATCAATGCCAGTGCGGCCTTGTTGCGGATCCCGCCGGTGAGCTCCTGCTTCAACAGCTTGCCGAGGAACGACACCAGCCCTTCAGTTAGCTTGACGATCACGTTGCCGGTCAGCCCGTCGGTCACCACCACGTTGGCCGCGCCCTTGCCGATGTCCTTGCCCTCGACGTTGCCCACGAAATTCAACCCGCTGGCCTGCAGCAGCGGATAGGTCTCGCGGATCAACATGCTGCCCTTGTCCGCCTCCTCGCCGTTGGAGACGATGCCGACGGTCGGGTTGTCCAAACCGAAGATCACCCGCGCATAGACAGCGCCCATCTGGGCGAACTGCACCAGGTATTCCGGCTTGCAGTCCGCGTTCGCGCCGATGTCCACGATCAGGCACGGCGCCGGGGCCGCCGGGTAGATGCTCCCCAACGCGGGGCGGGCGACGCCGCGGATGCGCCTCAACCCGAACAGCGCCGCGGCCATCACCGCGCCCGAGTTGCCGGCCGAGGCGAAGGCGTCGGCCCGGCCTTCCTTGACCAGCCGCATCCCCACCATCAGGGAGGAGTCCGGCTTCTCCTTCACTGTCAGGGTATGCTCTGCCATAGCGACTACTTCTGATGCATGGACGACCTCGATGGGTAGGGTGGCCGTCCCCTGGTGTTTGGCCAGCTCGGCGCGTACCTGATCCTCGATGCCCACCAGGATGATCTTGGCGCCGCGTGCGCGTGCCTCGGCCACCGCGCCGGCCACCACCACGCCCGGCGCGTGATCGCCGCCCATGGCATCTACGACGACCTTCATGGGTTGCCCTCCTAAAAAAGATCTATTCCACCGTGTATGCGGCCAGGATCAGGATCCCCGGCCCGGCCAACGCGGCCAGCGCCGGCCCGATGTCGGTGACGATCTCGTCCACCGCGTTCAACCGGGCCCGGACCGCCGCCAGAAACTCGGCCGCCTCCTGGGCGATGTTGGCGTGGGCGATCCCCACCCGCACGGGCCGTTCGCCCACGGCCGCGGCGATCCGTTCCACCATCCTGGCCAGGGCCTGCCGTCGCCCGCGCGCCTGATCGACCGGTTCCAGCATCCCGTTGATCATGCTCAGGATCGGCTTCACGTTCAACAGGTCGCCGATGTTGCCGCGCAGCCGGGGCACCCGGCCGCTGGCGACCAAGTTGCGTAATGTGGCCGGTGTGGCGGCCGTCTGCATCCGCTGGCGAATGGCGGTCAGCCGCTCCAGCAAGGTGGCGCTGCCGACCCCCTCTTGCGCCATCTCGGCCGCGGCGATCGCTTGCCAGCCGGCCCCCAGGGAAGCGCTTTCGGTGTCCCACGTGTGGACGGGGACGGGCGCTTCTTGTGCGGCGATGATGGCGCTGTTCAACGTGCCGCTCATCCGGCCCGACACGCAGACCGCCACGATCTCTGCGGCCCCCTCGTTGGCCAGATGTTGGTAGGCGTCGAGGAACTGCCGCGGAGTAGGCTGCGACGTGGTGGGCAGCTTGCCGGCGGCGGCCAACCGGTGGTAGAATTCCTCAACGGAAAGCTCGACCTTATTCAGGAAGCTCTCCGCACCGAAATTGACTATGGCCGGGGTCTCGACGATGCGCAACCGCTGCAAATAGCTGTCCAGCACGTTGGTGCTGGAATCGGTGACTACGCGGATGTACAAGGGTCGGTCCTCCGAGCAGAAGAGGAAACAAGGAAACAAGGAAAGTGCTACCGCGAGAGAATGTCCAACTTGCAGCCTGTAACGTTCAACTTGTAACGGTTACTGCCAGTATACGCCAGGTTTGGGCGGTTGACAAACGGCGAGGGCGTGATACACTGGGGCAGGCGGCAGGGGGCAGGAGGCAGGGGGCAAGGGGCAGGGGGCAGGGGGCAAGGGGCAATCGCCAATCCGAAATCGCAAATCGCAAATCGGCAATCGCAAATCGAGGTACACATGAAAGCATTGATAACGGGCGGGGCGGGTTTTATCGGCAGTCATCTCGCCGAGCGGTTATTGGCCGCGGGGTATCGGGTGGTGGCGATCGACGACCTCTCCACCGGTTCTGAGGCGAACATCCGGCGCCTGCTGGGGCGCGCCGATTTCCAGTTCGTGTTGGAGACGATCACCAACGAGACGGTAATGGACCGGCTGGTCAGCGAGTGCGATATCATCTTCCACCTGGCCGCCGCGGTGGGGGTGGAGTTGATCGTGCGCGATCCGGTGCACACTATCGAGACCAACGTCCTGGGCACCGGCACAGTGTTGCGGATCGCCAATCGCTACCGGCGCAAGACGATCCTGGCCTCCACGTCGGAGATCTATGGCAAGAGCAACGATGCGCCGTTTCGTGAGGATGGCGATAGGGTGATGGGGCCGACGACGCGCAGCCGCTGGGCCTACGCCAACTCCAAGGCGATGGACGAGTTCCTGGCGTTGGCGTATCATAAACAGCGCGGCCTGCCGGTGGTGATCTGCCGGTTTTTCAACACCATCGGCCCGCGGCAGACCGGCCGCTACGGCATGGTGGTGCCGCGCTTCGTGCGCCAGGCGCTGGCCGGCGAGCCGCTGACCGTCTATGGCGATGGCAGTCAGAGCCGCTGCTTCGCGGACGTGGCCGACGTCACCGGTGCGGTGCTGCGGTTGGCGGAGCATGCCGGGGCCGTGGGTCAGGTCTTCAACCTGGGCAGCACGGAGGAGATCACCATCCTGGACCTGGCCCGCCGCGTGATCGCCCTGACCGGCAGCCGGTCGGAGATCGTCCTGGTACCCTACGAGGAGGCGTACGAGCCGGGCTTCGAGGACATGCATCGCCGCGTCCCGGACATCAGCCGGGCGGCCGCGCTGATCGAGTACCGGCCGCGCTGCACGTTGGATGACACTCTGCGCCGCATCATCGCGCATTTCCGGGAATTTGCCAGTGTGTGATGTGACATTCATATTTTGTCTCAAACATCAGCTATCGCTGGTCAGAGACGTCCACCCTTGTCATTCTGAACGGAGTGAAGCGAAGTGAAGCCTGCCCTGAGCCAGGCCGAAGGGAATCTCTTGCTGACGCCAGGCAGAGATTCTTCACACCGTGGACGGGAGCGCATCCGCAGGTGGCACAGTTGACAACGAGCGTTAATTGGCTATAATGCGGGTGGTGATGCCCCCGTGGTGGAATTGGTATACACGGCAGGTTGAGGGCCTGTGCCCGTATGGGCGTGCCCGTTCGAGTCGGGCCGGGGGCACCATGTGGTGTTATATTCTCTCCCCCCCATTAAGAACTCCGTTGCAGTCGTTCGTCAGGTTGCCGGGTGTATCTTCTCAATTTTTCGGGGAATCGCTCGCTGTGGCCGGTCTCCGCCACGGTGGCTCGGTCAGGAGACCGGCCACAGCATCCCCGGATTATTGAGAGGATACGCCCAAACTAGCTTCCCAAGATCCGTCTTTCAAAGAAACAGTCCTGCAATTGCCGGCGTTTTTGTCCGTTTTGACCACGGACCAGATCCGTTGCGTGGACACCTCTATCGGTTCATGCGTTATCTGGAAATCCAGCCGGGCGCGCATCGAATGAAAAGTGAAAAAGGATGGCATTGAGTACAACATCTAACGTGCAACCTGCTAACGTTCAAACGATTCTCGTGACCGGTGTTGCCGGTTTCATCGGCGCGAAGGTGGCTGAATTGTTGCTCGTCCAAGGGCACACGGTCGTCGGGGTGGACAACCTCAACGAGGCCTACGATGTGCGGCTGAAGCGGTGGCGGCTGGCGCAGCTTGAGGGCAAACCCGGCTTCGGGTTTCGGCGGCTAGACATTTGTGTCCGGGATAGTCTCCGTGAACTGTTCGATCCGCAATCCGCAATCCACAATCCACAATTCGACGCCGTGATCAACCTGGCGGCCCGCGCGGGGGTGCGCTACTCGGTCGAGAACCCGTGGGTATATTTCGAGACGAATGTCACGGGCACGTTGAATCTGCTAGAGTTGTGCCGGCAGTATGGGGTGAAGAAATTCGTGCTGGCGTCCTCTTCCAGTGTCTACGGTAACGGCACGCAACTGCCCTACCGGGAGGACCAGCCGACCGATCAGCCGCTGTCGCCTTACGCCGCTTCCAAGAAGGCGGCTGAGGCTGTTTGCTACACCTATCACTACCTGCACGGCCTGGACATCACCGTGTTTCGCTATTTCACGGTCTACGGGCCGGCGGGGAGGCCGGATATGATGCCGTTCCGGTTGGCCCAGTGGGTGAGTGAGGGGCGACCGGTGACGGTGTACGGTGACGGGACGCAGTCGCGGGATTTTACTTACGTGGACGACATCGCTCGCGGCACAATTGCCGGGCTCAAGCCGCTGGCGTCGCCGCAGGCCCGGGAGGGCGGCCGGGAGGGCGACCGGAAGGGCGGTTACGAGGTCATCAACCTGGGCTCGGACCGGCCAGTGGTCCTGATGGATGCGATCCGACTCGTGGAAGAGTTGACGGGCAAGCGGGCGCAGGTGGTCCACAAGCCGATGCATCCCGCCGACGTGTGGGCCACCTGGGCCGATATCGGTAAGGCCGAGCGGCTGCTCGGCTGGCGGCCGCAGGCGCCTTTCCGGGATGGTATGGCGCGGCTGGTGGCGTGGTATCAGGCGAACCGGGATTGGGCCAAAGACGTGCCGACCGGGTAAAACGGATTGCGGATTGCGGATTGCGGATTGCAGGATACTATGGAGGGTTTGTCCCAAGCGATGAAAGAACAGCTTCTCACCAGGGTCCACGACCACACCGCGACGATCGCGATCATTGGTCTGGGGTACGTCGGGCTGCCGCTGGCCGTGGCGTTCGCGGAAAAGGGGTTCCCGGTCGTCGGCATCGATGTGGATGGGCGCAAGGTAGACGCGCTCAACCGGGGCGAGTCGTACGTGCAGGACATCCCGTCGGAACGGTTGGCAGGGATCGGGGGTCAGGAGGCAGGAGGCAGGGATCAGGAGGCAGGGATCAGGAGGCAGGGACCAGGAGGCAGGAGGCAGAGTTCAGGTCAGGACCTTCGACGCAATACCTTGAACTTGCCCGCGCGTGGAACGCTGATCGCTACTACCGATTACAGCATCCTCGACCGCTGCGACGTCGCGATCATCTGCGTGCCGACGCCGCTAAACAAGACCCGCGACCCGGACGTGCGCTATCTGATCGCCGCCGGCGAGTCGGTGGCGCAACACATCCATCCCGGCATGTTGGTGGTGCTGGAATCGACGACTTACCCGGGCACGACAGAAGAGCTGCTCCTGCCGATGCTCACGGCGCGTTCCACGTTGGAACGTTTGAACGTGGCAACTTTCGACATGGGAACTGACTTCTTCCTGGCGTTTTCACCCGAGCGGATCGACCCCGGCAACAAGCAGTACACGGTGGAGAACACGCCGAAGGTGGTGGGCGGGGTGACGCCGGCGTGTCAGGAAGTGGCGGTGGCGCTGTACAGGGAGGTGATCGAGCGGGTGGTGCCGGTTTCTTCGACGCAGGCGGCCGAGATGGTCAAGCTGCTGGAGAACACCTTCCGGGCGGTGAACATCGCGCTGGTCAACGAGACCGCGATCATGTGCGACAAGCTGGGGATCGACGTGTGGGAGGTGATCGAGGCCGCGGCGACCAAGCCGTACGGCTTCATGAAGTTCACGCCGGGACCGGGCGTGGGTGGGCATTGCATTCCACTGGACCCGCATTACCTCTCCTGGAAGCTCAAGACGCTCAACTACAATGCCCGCTTCATCCAGTTGGCTGGCGAGATCAACACCGAGATGCCGAAGTACTGGGTGGACAAGGTCCAGAACGCGCTGAACGAGGCCGGCAAGCCGCTCAAGGGGAGCGTCGTGTTGGTGCTGGGTGTGGCGTATAAGAAGGACATCGACGACGTGCGCGAGTCGCCGGCGTTGGACGTGATCGAACTGCTGCGGGCCAAGGGCGCCGATGTGCGGTACCACGATTCTTACGTGGGGACGATTTCGCACAACGGGTACGAGATGCCGAGCGAGTCCGATCTTCATGCGGCGCTGGCCGCGGCGGACTGCGCGGTGATCGTCACGGATCATTCGAATTACGATTGGGCGGACGTGTTTCGGCGGGCAAGTACTCAGCCGCCGTGTCATTGCGAGCGTTTTTTGCGAAGCAATCTCGATTGCTTCGTCGGCAAAAAACGCCTCCTCGCAATGACAAGCTGAGTAGTTACATTTGACGAGTATTTACATGAACGATCCTCGCGGCTTGCCAGCGATCAACCCTCCGAACATAACTGAAAGGTAGCGGACAATGAAGAAAGCATTGGTTTGCGGCGCCGGTGGGTTCATCGGTGGTCATCTGGTGAAGCGGCTGAAGCGCGAAGGCTATTGGGTGCGGGGCGTGGATATCAAGCAGCACGAGTTTGCGCCAACTCAGGCCGATGAATTCCGGCTGCTCGATCTTCGGGCGCCGGAGAACTGCCAGGTTGCTCTGGCGGTGGATGGCGGCACGTTCGACGACGCCTCATCGAATAGGACTTCATTCGATGAGGTGTACCAGTTGGCGGCCGACATGGGCGGGATGGGGTTCATCCACTCGGCCGAGTGCGAGATCATGCACAACAATATGCTGATCAACGTGCACATGGTCCACACGGCGGCGACGATGGGAGCGCCGCGCTACTTTTTCTCCTCGTCGGTATGCGTCTACCGCGACATGCAGCCTGGCGAGCCGGAGTTGACCGAGGCGGAGGCGATCCCGGCCAACCCGGACAACGAGTACGGCTGGGAGAAGCTGTACGCCGAGCGCATGGCGCAGGCGTACGGCCGGCGTCACGGCATGACGGTGCGCATCGCCCGCTTCCAAAATTGCTATGGGCCGGAGGGTACCTGGACCGGCGGCCGGGAGAAGGCGCCGGCGGCCATCTGCCGCAAGGTGGCCGAGGTGGCGGACGGCGGCACGATCCCGGTCTGGGGCGACGGCACGGCGGTGCGTTCGTACACCTACGTGGACGACATGGTGGACGGCATCTACCGGTTGATGCATTCGGATCTGGAAGGGCCGGCCAACATCGGCAACCCGGAGTACGTGACGGTGCAGGAGTTGGTGGAGGCGGTGGCTGAGGTCGCGGGCAAGCGGATCAACGTGGAGTGGGTGGCGGGCCCGGTAGGGGTGCAGTCGCGCAACTTCAGCAACGAGCGGATCTACAGCAGCGGTTGGCGGGCCAAGGTATCGCTGAAGGAGGGGATCGGGCGCACTTACCCCTGGATCGAGGCGCAGGTGCGGAGAAGCAGGGGGCGATGAAAAAGACGTTTGCGGACGTGGCATAATGAGGGAAGGCCAGCCCTCCCGCTGCACACATCAGGGAACAGATGACCTCCGACATCGCCATCCGCGTCGAAAACTTGGGCAAGCTCTCCCGCATCGGCGGGCTGCAAGAGCGATACAAGACCTTTTGGACTTGAGGTGAGGACTATGGAAGCACGACTTGCCCTGCCAGTCAGTATCGAACAAGTGGCAGTTGTTATCAAGCAGATGAGTCGGTCCGACCGTGAGCGGTTGCTTGACCTGATACCGGAGTTGCGCCAGATGTCTCCTTACACAGCGCGCCGTCAGGGGGATCGAGAACTGGCCGTGGTGAGCGCATGCGCAGGGAGGTCAGTCGGGCGCTGGGGGAACAGCTTCTGTCGCCAAGCGAGCCGTTTCTCGGCGATTTGACGCTGGGGCAGTATCTGCAGTTGCCCGATGAAGCACGCGGCCGGCTGTGGGATGCCTGGGCTGAGATCGAGCTAGAGGAGCTTGAAGAACTGGATGTCCACCCCGATGCGATGCCTGTTCGATAAGGCTGCGGCCCGGCCCGGGTCTACTTCCCGGCCGGCCGGCCATGGCGCCGGCCGTACGTGCAGATCGGGGAGGTCTGGAGGGCGCAGGGCGTAGTGGGACAGCATGCCCTGGTAAGGGTACGTATCCAGCGTGTTGTTATGGAGGCGTGATGCGTGGAGCATTTAGGGCGGACTTTCGAGTCTGCCAGCCGGCAGGCTAGAAAGCCCGCTGCCATGAGGTTCTCCAACAGGCCGCCAGGCAAAGCGAGGTCGGCATGCTAGAAATCCGCTTGCTTGGACATCCAGAATTCCGGCGGGGCGGTCAGACCCTGCCGCCTCTTGCCACGCGCAAGACGCAGTCGCTCCTCGCTTATCTCATTTTCCATCGCGATCATCCTCACTCGCGCGACGAACTGGCCACGCTCTTCTGGGGCGACCGGGATGATGTCCGTGCGCGCCGTTCCCTCACCACCGCATTGTGGCGCATCCGCCGCCTGCTCGGCGAAGACTATCTCTTTGCGGATTCCACATCGGTTCAATTTAACCCTGCCAGCGATTTTTGGCTCGACGTGGCAGAATTCGAGGAGCAAGACTTATCTGCTGCGGTTGACCTCTATCGCGGCGATTTCATGGAGGGTTTTTACGACGATTGGTGCATCGAAGCGCGGTATCACCTGGAAGCCGTGTACATGGACGCGCTCACCCGGCTCGTCGCCCGGTGTGAAGCGCAACGCGATTTCACGTTGGGTCTGACATATACGCAAAAATACCTGACCCACGATTCACTGGCAGAAAATGTTCACTTCGCGGCAATGCGCGCCCTGGTCGCGCTGGGCGATGCAGCCGGAGCGCAGCGCCAGTGGCAATTCTGCTGTGAGGTGCGACAACAGGAATTACACACACCACCTTCGCCTGAAATGCTCGCACAGGCGCAAAGCATCCTTGGCGCGCACTTCAGGATGCCTCTGCCGGTTGCAATCCTCCAACCCTCCGCGCCGCCGCGGCGTGGCAGCCTCGAACGACCACCCTTCGTTGGGCGCACGCGCGAGTTGAATGTGCTGCTGGCACGCTGGGAAGAGGCGATGCGGGGAAAAAGCGGCCTGATTTTGATTGGTGGTGAAGCGGGTATCGGCAAAACACGCCTGAGCGAGGAATTTGCCTCCACAGTACGCTGGCGCGGAGCAGTCGTTGCTCGCGGACGCTGTTACGAACTGGAGCGCGTTTTGCCTTACCAACCGATAACGGAGGTGCTGAGCGACCTGAGTCAGGGGAGCGATGTACGCGCGCTACCGGCGTGGGCGCAAGTCGAACTGGCGCGAATTGTCCCGGGATTTGGGCCGGGGAGACAAGGAGCAGAGGCGCGTTCTCCATACGCGCTTTCCGACGCCGGGGAACGCCAAGCCGTTCTGTTCCACGCCATCGTCGCCTGCGTCCGCCATTGCGCGGCACGCACGCCGCTGTTGATTGTGTTGGAGGATTTGCACTGGGCGAGTGATTCGACCCTGGCGGGACTTCACTATTTGACACGCCAGATTGCTGACGCACCCGTGCTTATCGTCGGCGCCTTTCGCTCTGAAGAAGCGGGCGAGGCACACGCGCTGACGATGATGGCAGGAGAACTCGCACGCGCAGGACTGGCGCAGCACCTCGCGCTGGAACCCCTCTCCGCCGAGGCTGTTGCCGAGTTGGTGCGACGCGTGCGCGAGCGTAACTCCAGCGCCGAGTGGGTGAGTCGGCTGTACGCCCACACCGAGGGCAACGCGTTCTTCCTGATCGAGACCCTGCGCGCGCTCGACGAGACCCCCCTCTGTCCCCCCATTTTGAAGTTCAGAAATGGGGGGACAGAGGGGGGCCTGCCAGTGCCGGGTACGGTGCGCGCCTTGATCCAGGCGCGCCTCAGCCGCCTGAGCGCACCCGCGCGTAACCTCGTCGCGCCTGCGGCGGTCGCCGGGCGCGCGTTCGATTTCGATATCGTCTGCCGCACCGCTGGCGCGAGCGAAGAAACCGCCCTCGAAGGGTTTGACGAACTGCTGCGGCGAGGATTCCTGCGCGAGGGGATTGGACGCGACTATGAATTCGTGCATTCCCTGATTCAGCAGGTCGTGTATGCAGGTCTACACCATCGTCGCCGGCAGCGTCTGCATCGCTTGACCGGTGAAACATTGGAGAGCCTGTACCATGAGCGGCGTGAAGAACTCCTCGGCACACTGGCGCATCATTTCGATGTTGGTGGCGAAGAGGAGAAGGCGCTGCAATATCACAGCCTGACGGCGCGCCGGGCTGAATCGCTGTTCGCCTGGCAGGAGGTGGAAGAACACCAGAGTCGGATGCTGGTGCTGTTGGATCGGCTCGACCCCGATTGCAAGCGATCAGACTATCGGATACAGCGCGGTCAGGTGCTGGCTGATCGAGCCCACCTGCGCTTCCTCCAGGGCCGGCTGGCAGAACGGGACAGCGACCTCTTGGCGCTGGCCGCCCTGGCCGAGGCCAGCGGCGACGAAGGTCTGCGTTTGCAAGCATCGCTCCATCGGGCCCGCTACCTGAACCTGGATGGGCAGTACGCTGAAGCCATGGCTGTTGCTGAGGAGGGGATGACTCTGGCCGAGCGATCTAACGATATTTCTGCACGTTGCCATTTCCAGATCCAGGTTGGCTTTGCCCATTATTTCCGAGGCGAGTACCAGGCCGCGATGCAGCCACTCCAGGCTGCGCTGGCCCTGGAGCCATCCGATCCTGCCGGGCGCGCGGAGGCGCTCAGCGTACTCTCTTATGCCTGTTACCTGGTTGCCGATTATCAACGCTCCCTGGACTATCGGCAGCAGGCACTCGCTATTCGCTCTGAGTCAGGCGCGCTGGATCGCAAAGCGCTGGATCTGACGGATATGGGCATCATCTACACCCGCCTCAACCGATTGCCGGAAGCAGAACAGTACCTGCTGGATGCCCTGGCCCTGGCACAGAAGATCGGCACACAAGTGGCCGAATCCTATGCCCTGAACAACCTGGGCAACTTGCACTATTTGCGCGGCGACTATCCGGCGGCGCTGGAATGTCATTCCCGTTCTCTCGCGCTGCAACGAGCCACCGGCAGCCGACGCGGCGAGGCTTCGGCGCTGAACAACTCCGGGATGGACCTCTTGGCGCCAGGCGATTATGCTGCGGCCGAATCTTTGCTCTGCCAGTCGCTCGCTATCCAGGAAGAGATCGGCTATCAGAGCGGTCTGGCAGAAGGGCTGGCGCACCTGGCTCGAGCGCAGGGGTCACTCGGACGGCTCGATGAGGCCTTGGCGACAGCCACGCGCTCGCTGGCCGTCGCGCGCCGCATCGGTGACCGCTATTGCCAGGTCACCGCGCTGAACGTCCTGGCATGGCTGCAATTGGTCCATGGCGAACCGGAAGCCGCACTTGTACTGGCCGGTGAAGCGGCCTCCCTGGCAGAAGAGACCGGGCTTGTACACGGTCGTATCTTCGGGCTGGCGCTTTTGGGACTGGCCCATCTGAGGTTGGATAATCCCAGCCAGGCATATGGCTGCACATCCCAAGCGGTGAGCCTGCTGCAAGAACAAGGTTGTATCGAGGGACCGGAGGAGGCCGTCTACCTGACCCACTCCCTTGTGCTGACCGCGCTGGGTCGGTGCGAAGAGGCGGCCGATGCCCTGCGGGAGGCCAAGGCCCAGATGAAGACCAAGGCTGACCGCATCCCCGATGCCGAGCAGCGGCGGCGCTATCTGGATTCCTGGTCGATAGGCGCGTTCCCCCGTCTGTAGCCATTCGAGGACTTTTCCCCTTTTGGCACTTTTTTGGCACTCGTGTGATAGACTGTCTTTGTAAGAAGGCAGTCTTTTTCGTTTCAGGAGGCTATGTGTCCAGCCACATATCACAGCCACAAAACACCTTCGTCGTTCGCTTCTGGTGGGAACTACAGGAAGATAGGCACTGGCGCGGACGTATCGAGCATTTGCAGAGCGATACCGGAACGACATTCGATGACGCCGGTCAACTGCTCGCCTTTATCCAGCGTTTCGTCACACCGCTGGAATCGCAAAATCCGAAAACCCTCCCGCAGGTTTCAAACCCTTCGGGCTGAGGCCCTCAGAGCTTGCCCTGAACGGAGTGAAGGGGCGAAGCCTGCGGGAGGGTACAAATGATGCGTTTTCGGGATGGAAGGAGGTGATGCGCATGACCAAGGTCACGTCGGTGACAAATCGTCTATCGCGCTAACAGTCAACGGTAAATGACACCATATAGGTTTCTGGAGACAAACACATTACACAAGGAGAACAAAATGATTAACAAGAGAATGTTACTCACTGTTCTAGCCGCCGGCGTTGTTTTGCTGGCGCTGGCCGACCCGATTGAAGGCCAGGCTACCGACCGCAGCGCCGAGCCGCTCCAGACCACCGTGACCCTCTATGCCGTCGCCGACGCGACCCTGAAAAGCTCCAACCCCAACCAGAACTTCGGCGGCGGTTCTCTGCTTGAGGTTTCCTATGCCGCGGGAAACGAAGCCGTCTTTCTTGTGCGTTTTGACCTCAGCACCATTCCCGCAGAGGCGACTATTGACTCGGCCGTCCTGGGACACTACCTTCAAGAGACGACGGGCGCCAGCCCGGTCAGCGTCGGCGCCTTCTACGTGACCAGCGCCTGGAACGAGTACACGGTGACATGGAATACGGCGCCTTCCTGGGCCACGACGGGGCTGAGCTGGGGCCTGGACAGCATAACCGGCAGATACTACGAATTGGGCGTCGCGAGCTGGGCCAGGGCCTGGCATACTGGCGATAACAACGGGCTGGCCGTGCGTGGGCCATACAGCCCGGACACCCCTCTCTACGGTCGCTGGTTCGAGAGCCGACACGTCGGCGCCAACCCGCCCCG
>PHCA01000413.1 GCA_002842085.1 Chloroflexi bacterium HGW-Chloroflexi-1 | reverse complement strand
GCGTTTCGGAGTCGGCACGCTGTTGGAGCTGCTGGGCAAGGGAGGTGCTGCGGGATCGCTGGCCGGCCGGTTGGAGATCTGGTCGCGCGCCCTATACGCTCTGCAGGATTTCGTCTTTACGGGCATCGGGATTGGGACCTTCCCATTGGTGATCCCGCTGCTGTACCCCTATTTCACCGTCGGTTTTGATACCCCGATCCCGCACGCCCACAATCTGATTTTGCAGGTTGGGGCCGACCTGGGTTTGCCTGGACTCGTGGCTTATGCTACAATCCTTGTGCTCAGTTTGTGGGTGACGGCGACCACGGCCGCGCGGGGTGAGCGCCGCTTTATGCGCCATGTAGCCGCGGGTCTGTTCGGCGCCCAGGTTGCAGTTCTGACGCACGGCGTGTTCGACGCCGTCCTCTGGGGTACAAAACCAGCATTCATCGGTTGGTGGCTGCTCGGTTTGATGGTTGTGATTTCTTCGAAGGAGTAATCATGGAACTTCGTCAGTATGCCTTGTTGCTGCGCAAGTGGCTCTGGCTGGTCGTCATCTGCACGCTGATGGCGGGCGGTACGGCTTACGTGGTGAGCAAGAACAGCACACCGATCTACCAGGCCTCGGCGACGTTGCTGGTCAACCAGGCGTCCAACCCCGTTTCGGGGGCCGGATACCAGGACATCCTGACCAGCGAGCGGCTCGCGAAAACCTACGCAAACCTGCTGACCGGTTGGCCGGTCCTGGATGAGACGGCGCGCCGGCTGGGGGTGGACGCGAGTGGACGCGAAGAATCTGGAAAAGGCTGTCACGGTGACCTCCGTGCGGGATACGCAATTATTGGAGATCAAGGTCGAAGGCCCGAACCCGCAGCTCATCGTTCAGATCGCCAACACCCTGCCGGAAGTTTTCATCGCCCAGAACCAGGAATTGCAGATGGGGCGGGTGAGCGAGTCGAAGGCCAGCCTGGAGCGCGAGATCACTTCGGTCGAGGCCGACATCACCCGCACCCAGGATGCGCTCAACGCGGTGACTGACGACAATCAACGCATGCGTCTCGAGACCAGCCTGGCCCAATACCGCAGCACCTATTCCAGTCTTTTGAGTAGCTACCAGCAGATCCGGTTAGCCGAAGCCCAGGCGACCGATAACATCGCGATCGCAAAACCCGCACGAGTTCCTGAAGAGCCGATCCGGCCGCGGACGATGACGAACACGTTGTTGGCGGCGGTGGTGGGGGCGATGATTGCGGTGGGGGCGGTGTTCCTGATCGAGTATCTGGACGACACGATCAAGACGCCGGACGACGTGGCCCGGGTGAGCGGGTTGTCGACGCTGGGCGCGATCGCGCGGTTGAAGGAGACGGGCGGGACGCGGCAGTTGAGCGAAGGCAAAAGCACGACCGCGGCGAACCTGGCAGTGGTGATGGCGCAGACGGGACAGCGGGTGGTGCTGGTGGACACGGACCTGCGGCGACCGGTGATGCACAAGGTGTTTGGGGCGGCGAACAACACGGGGTTGACTTCTGCGTTGCTGAACGGGGACCAGGTGGTGTTGGATGGGCATTTGCAGGGGACGGAGGTGGAGAACCTGTCGTTGTTGACTAGCGGGCCGATTCCGCCGAACCCGTCGGAGCTGTTGGGGTCGCACCGGATGGCGCGGTTGGTGGAGAAGCTGGTGGGACAGGCGGACCTGGTGATCTTCGACAGTCCGCCGGTGCTGGCGGTGACGGATGCGGCGGTGATGGGACGGCAGGTGGACGGGGTGCTGCTGGTGGTGGATGCGGGGCAGACCCGCGAGCAGGTGGTGGCGCAGGCCGCGGCCGAGCTGCAGAAGACCGGCGCGAACCTGCTCGGGGTCGTGCTGAACCGGCTGGACAGCCGGCGGGGTGGTTACTATTACTACTATTACTACTATTCGGAAGAGGAGGGCGGCCAGCGCAGGCGTTCGGCATCGCGA
>PHCA01000115.1:20197-24427 GCA_002842085.1 Chloroflexi bacterium HGW-Chloroflexi-1 | reverse complement strand
GCAGTGGGCGTGGCGCTCGGCTTTCCTTCGCGCGATGAGATCTGGGGGGACGACCTTTGGGGCGTATTTCCTGCGATCAGATCCCAAGCGACACTGGGGCTGACGATGGGCATGGCACAGTCTCTGGCGCTGCTGCGACTGGGTTGCTTCCGGCGCCGGTCACTCGTGGATCTCCAATGGATCGCTGCCACGGTGGCGAGAATGCTTCTTGGAGGCTTCGCTACTGGAATTGCGCGGGTGACTCTGTCTGAACCTGTACGCGTCCTGTGGGACTATGAAGGCGCAGGTGTCTTCTGGGAACTGAGCTGGCCCTTCCTGTGCGGCCTGGCGGTGGGTGCGTTCCAGCAAGCCGTCCTGCGCGAGGAGAACCCACTGCGTTGGGCTGTGCCCAGCGCAATCGGCTGGCTCGCCGGCTTCGCGGTCGGCGCGATCCCCATCTTCGTCATGCCAGCCAGCGACGTTAGCCGTGCCTTCCAGGTCACAGGGCCAGCCGGTACAGGGATCATCGTGGGCATCGTCACGGGCGCCGCGTTGATCTGGCTCCTGGCGCATCCCGCCCGCCCGGATGGCGGCAGCCCGCCTGGTGAAAGTCCAGCGATCACGCCGATGACCTGGAACATGAGCGTCCAAGCACCTGCCGGACATCGACACGATGCCGCGGCTCGACTGTGGCAGCCAGACCCAGACCTTCACCTACGACGCGCTGGACCGGCTGCGCCGCGGCCCAGGGCGCCGGCAAAGTGCGGGGATTGGCTCGGAATATGGCCCCCCGGCCCCCAATCCTGGGGGTGAGTGACGCTCCCCTGGCGTCCCCACCCCAAACCGTCACCTTCGCCCACGCCGAGTACTTCGACCCACGGCCAGCGAGCGCGCCAGAACGTGATGACCGGCCCACAGGGCGTGACGGACTGCGTCAGCATACCGGTCCGCGGGCATGCTCTGCCAGTTGATGGCCCGACAGACACGCTCGAGCGCAGGCACATCCCCCGCCTCGGCCGCGGCCTGAAGCAACGCCAGGCCGTCATCGGCAGCCGGCGTGACCGGCACAACCGGTGCTGTGGCAATGCGCGGCGCAGTGGGACGCGGCGGCGCTCGCCGCGTGGGCCGGGTGGTGTACGCGACAGCCGCTTCGCGCACCGCGGCGACGCCTACTTCGCCCGTGGAGGCTGGCGTCGCCGCACGATTTTCCTGCCCTTCTTCAGTCTGGCTCATGGGATTACGCCCCCTACTCCTTCATCACCTTCCGCGCCGCCCGAGATCTCTAGCTGCTCTGTCCCTACCTGCTGACATGTCAGATGGTTCCACCAAGAGGACCGAAGTAGAACAGGGGTGCAATAGGGTTCCAGCGGCGCCGCCAGATCGGGCGGACAGATCACGTATGGCGCGCCGGTATCCACGGCTGCGACGATGGACACGTTTTCGACCCACAGCTTGATCATCAGGCGTTCGGCTGCCGAATCTTGCACTCCTCCAACGGTATACGGTATCGCGCCGGTCGCAAAGGGCTGCCCATCGGGGAAGTTGAGTTGCCCGCTCACTTGTTGGCCTCGCTCGCGCAGGAAGAATCTACCAGAAGATCTGGGAAATCGTAGCGCCCCGCCAATTCGGAACGCGTTCCATCAACTCCTTGATTGTCGCGGCGGCGCCCAACAATTGACCGTTTTTGACGGCGACCCACTGCCCCCAATAGTCATCTCGGTGCGCTGCAAACCAGGCCATGTCGGCCCCGGCCGAGGGGTCGCCTGGGCCGCCGATGGTGGCGGGCTGCTTGGGCGCCAGGATGCGGCCCATCTTCTGCAGCAGGGCGTGGTCGGGGAACCGCTGGCGGCCCCGGTCGGCCAGGTCACGAGCGATGATGTGATGGCCGGTGCGGAGGGCCAGATAGACCGCGTCGGCCCACTGGTCGGGAAGCGCGGTCTCCCAGTGGATGGCGCGGTAGGCGCGCCGGAAGGCCAGCATATCCTCCGCATCGGCCGCGGCGCGCAAGGGGGCCAGAGGGTCGGCGGACATCGAGACCGCTGGCGCGGCCGGCGCGGGAGCTGCGCGTGGATCAGCGCGCGGCGGCGCGGGACGCGGCGAGCGCGTCACGTAGGCGACCGCGGCTTCGCGCACAACGGCATCACCGGCGGACGTGATCGTTGACCCGTCTTTATCGGACTCTATCGCGATCTGGCTCATCAGATCACCCTCCGTTCCCAACACATCACTCTCATTCCCAGCTCAACGGACCAAAGTAGAAGGTATCGGTCACAGGGTCCACCGCGAAACGCAACCGGTCCAGGCAGCCCTGCATCCCCAGGAACGAAGGCAGCGTTCCCCAAACTTCGGCGTACCCGGCGTCGGGAACAAAAGCGGTGGCGTCCAGGAGCAAGTCATTCCCGCGCACGGCGGGAAAGATCAAGCGCAGATGATGGAGCCACCCGCTGATCAGAACGCTGCGGATCAACAATCGGACGCGTCCCAATGACATCGCTGGATCCAACGTCAAATACCGCGCGACCGCTGGCGCACAGATCAGATAGGGAGCGCCGGTGTCCACTGCAGCCGAAGTCAGCACCCCCTTGATGTCAACACGTAGCATCAACCGAGGCGAGAGGTCGCGGTCAGTGATCGGGTGATAGCTATAGAGCTGTGCACCTGTCGCAAATGGCTCATCGTCAGAAAAATACAGTAGCATCAGCCCACCGGAGCAAGCATCACACCCTTGATATCGCCGATCTGTGCCACCAGGTCATCCAACACTTTTGCCGCGCCGAGAAACTTGCCGTTGCGGATCGCCACCCACCGACCGCGATACTCGTCCCAGTGCGCGTTCAGCCAATCCATATCGGCCTGAACCGCAGGATCGGCAGGCCCGCCGACACGCGCCGGCATCGAAGGCGCGAGAATGTGCGCCATTTTGCGAAGCTGCACGTGCTCGGGGAACCGCCTCGCACCCTCCACGGCCAGCGAGCGAGCCAAGATATGGTGACCGACCCATAGAGCGTGACGGACTGCGTCGGCATACCGGTCCGCGGGCATGGTCTGCCAGTTGATGGCCCGACAGGCACGCTCGAGCGCAAGCGCGTCCCCCGCCTCGGCGGCGGCCTGAAGCAACGCCATGCCGTCATCGGCAGCCGGCGTAACCGGCACGGCTGGTGATGTGGCAATGCGCGGCGCAGTGGGACGCGGCGGCGCTCGCCGCGTGGGCCGGGTGGTGTACGCGACGGCCGCTTCACGCACCGCGGCGACGCCGACCTCGCCCGTGGAGGCTGGCGTCGCGCGGCTTTCCAGCCCTTCTTCAGTCTGGCTCATGGAAACGGTCCGGTTGAAGACCAGCGCGCCGGGGCGCGAGTCCTTGTCCACGCAGAAATAGCCCTGGCGCAGGAATTGCATACGCGTACCGGGCGTCGCGGCCGCCAGGCCCGGATCTACCTTGCAGCCGGTCAGAACGATCAACGAATTCGGGTTCAGGTTATCTCGGTAGTCGCCTCCGGGTGGCACGTCCTCCGGCGCGGCCTTGCTGAGCAAGCGGTCGTACAGCCGCACCTCGCGGCCCGGCCCCAGGCGGAACCATCCCTTAGGCGCCTGCTCGCGGTAATCATCCTGCTCGATATAGATCTCGCGGGAGAACGGCAGCATCCGCGTGCCCATGCTCTCGTCTTCGGGGTTGTCGAGCGCCTCCATCCACTCCACCTGGCCCTCGGGATAGTTCTCGATCACCACCTTGAGCGGCCGGAGCACGGCCATCACGCGCGGGGCGCGCTTGTTCAGGTCCTCGCGGACGCAGTGCTCCAGCAAGGCCACGTCCACGATCGTATTGGCCTTGGAGACCCCGATGCGGCTGCAGAAATCGCGGATCGCCTCGGCCGTGTAGCCGAGCCGGCGCAGACCAGCGAGCGTCGGCATGCGCGGATCGTCCCAGCCCTGCACGTGGCCGAGCGGCACCAGCTCCCTCAGCTTGCGCTTGCTCAGCACCGTGTAGGTGAGCACCAGGCGGGCGAACTCGGCCTGCTGCGGGTGGTAAATGCCCAACGCGTCCAGGAACCAATCATACAGCGGCCGGTGATCCTCGTACTCCAGCGAACAGAGCGAATGGGTGATCCCCTCGATCGAGTCGCTCTGCCCGTGCGCCCAGTCATACATCGGGTAGATGCACCAGGTATCGCCGGTGCGGTGATGCGGCGGCTCGTGGAGGATCCGGTACATGATCGGGTCGCGCAGATTCATGTTGCCCGCAGCCATGTCAAT
>PHCA01000115.1:0-20137 GCA_002842085.1 Chloroflexi bacterium HGW-Chloroflexi-1 | reverse complement strand
AGCCGGTCTTCCCAGTCGAAGCCGAGCCAGTGGATGTCATCCATGATGCCTTCGACGTATTCGACCTCTTCCTTGACCGGATTCGTGTCGTCGAAGCGCAGGTTGCACTTACCGCCGAACTCCTGAGCAATCCCGAAGTCAATGGTGATGGCCTTGACGTGGCCGATGTGCAGATAGCCGTTCGGCTCCGGTGGAAAGCGCGTTCGAACGCGTCCGTCGAAGCGGCCGGTGCGGTTGTGCTCGTCAACGATCTCGCGGATGAAATCGCGGTTTTCTGTTTCAGGTGCGGGCATGATGTAAGCTCCCTTCTCGTCCTTGTTACGGCAATTCTAGCACGACCCCGCGTGTCGGGCAAATCGCATTCCGTAGAGCCAGCGAGTTCTATAGTCTGTCAGATGGAGATTTGGGGTTGATGAGACACTGCAACCTGAACGTCGCAGCCTGAGACGGCTCATAGGCCCCGGCGTTCAGGCTGGGGTGTCCCACTACCCCAACAGCTTACCTGGATATCTGTAGACAATGGGAGGTAACCGTTCGCGGGGCTTCTGGTAGGACGCAGATGAACGCAGAAAAACGCAGATAAGACCGGATGGAGACCCCAACGCAGGCACGTGCGGCGGGAGCGTTTCGGGGATTGGTCTGCTACCTGATAAAACAGCTAAATCGTATCTTCTCGTGGCTCGGTCACAGACCGGCCACAGCATACCCCGAAAAACTGAGAAGATACGCTAAATCTGCGTGCGCAGCCTGCGTTTACGGGAAAGTACACCGCATGTGTCTGCGTCCTGACCGTCCCCCTGAACGCTTACAAGGGGAGTTGCTGAGTCCGGCCGCCCCAACTTGCCAAAACCGCGCCCTCGTGCTAAGATGCGCCCGCGTTCGGGGATAGTTTAATCGGCAAAACAGCTGACTCCGGATCAGCAATTTGGGGTTCAAATACTCTGTCCCCGAGTGAAACCGCGCCAAAGCGACCATCTGACTCACGTGCAGGTGGTCGTTTTTTTGTTGCTCCGAACGTCTGACAAACCCGTCCGCCTCGCCGCTTACCCCAGGGTAGTAGAAAATCGCGCTTGACCGCTACCCCACTGTCTGGTATAGTGGAGACACACAACGCCGCGTCCTGTCCCCTGTGCTGCCGAGGGAGCGACCCGATGGTCGAGGACGAGCCCAGGGTTCATCACGCAGATCCTGGTCTCGATTTGCTGGCGCGGCGGGCAGGACAACTGGCGGGTCTGCACGAAGGAGGCAGAGTCAAATGGCTGAAACGCTAACCGTTCGGGAAACTGGTCTCGTGTACACCATAGATGTTGATCAGGCCCGCCTGGCGGCCAGACAACCCCTTGTCATTGAACGCCGGGGGATGCCCATTGCTGCCCTGGTGTCATTTGACGAGTATCGTCGTTTTGCCGCCTGGCAACAGGAACGCATGGCGCGCCGGGCGTGGGTCGTGGAGCGAGATCCTTATCGTGCGTTGTCGGCCGAAGAATGGCACGCACAGTTCGAGGCAATGGATCGCTTTGCCGTCCATTTCGAGGACGTCTCTTCGGAAGAACTGGAGGCAGAGAGCACTGACGCGTTAGCCGCCGTGCGTGCTGAGGAACAGAGGACGCGCAGGTACGGCCAATGACCGGCGATTTGGAGGGTGCCAGGCTCATCGCTGTACTGGATACCAATGCCCTGATCCGGGTTGCTCTGGCCAAGACTCGACTTGCCAGGGCGTTACGCGTCGCTTGGGAAGAGCCGGTCTTCCTCTTATTGACTTCCGAGGCGATTCTGGACGAGCTCGGGCGCGTGCTCCGCTATCCCCGCATCGCCGGCCGATATGGTCTGACCGAAGCGGCGATTCAAGAATTCGAGAACTCTGTGCGAGGCGCCAGCGTCGTCGTGCCGGGGCTATACGCAGTTCGAAAGATCGAAGCGGACCCTTCTGACGACAAGTTTCTAGCCTGTGCTCTGGATCAGTTCTCCGAAAGATTGGGGTTGTAGAGTCTCACATTGGGAACGCCGATGCGCCCACCCTCGCTGATTTTGACGAAACCGCCGCGCCGTGCTAGAAACCGGTCAGCAAGATTCCTGGGGCTACTGACCATCTTGGTTCACAGCCGTTGCGCAGATGCCTCAAATCGGCCAACCTGGCAAATCGCGCCCACGTGCTCCTGCGCCAGCCCGCGTCGGGTACCGAGATGCGCCCGCATTCGGGCTGTGCTGCCGAGGGAGCGACCCGATGGCCGAGGACGAGCCCAGGGTTCATCACGCAGATCCTGGTCTCGATTTGTTGGCGCGGCGGGCAGGACAACTGGCGGGTCTGCACGGCGGTGCGGGATCTACCCCGATTCGGCCTCTATCCACCCCCACCTCATCATGGATTCACTCCGGCACGAATAGCCCGGTAAACTGCGCCAGCGAGATGATCTGGGTCCCGTGGTAGTATTTGAGATTTTGCAAGTGGGGGTCCTGGGTGACGAGGTAGTCTGCACCGGCTTCCAACGCCGCGGCCAGAAAAACGTTATCGGACACATCGTCTTGGATGGCCGTCACGCCTTCATATAGGCCAGGCAGCACGTGACCGCGGCCTTTGAGCGCTTCGATGGCCTCATCGGCATCCGCGTCGGTGAGGTGAAAGTTGTGCCGCACTTTGGGGTAGGTCAGCACTCGCTCGACCTCGATAAGGCTCTGCGGCGTGATGCAGAGCTCGAAGCGCCGTGCGCGCCAGAGTCGGCGTAACGTTTGAGCACGGCGAGTAGCACCGACGAGCAGCGGCAGCAAGGCATTGGTATCGAAAACGACAATGAGGCCGACGGTCAGCTCGGTCACGCTGACTTCGCTCCGCGCACTTCGGCCAGCACTTCACTGAACAGCGCATCCAGGTCGTCATCCGACAGACCGCTGAACTTTTCGCTGATACGCTCCAGGGTGGCGAAGCCGGCATTCCAGGTCGCCTGCGACGTTGCAGCCGGCAATGGCAAGGCCAGGACGTGACGGCGACGCTCTTCTTGCCTGGCCAACGCGAGCAGACGGCGATACCAGGCGGGGCTTACGATCACCGCCTCGACCAGTCGCCCCTCTCCGATCATAAACTCGTGCTTGCCGGCCCGCAGCGCCGTCGAAATGTCAGTCCAACGGGTCGGCATCTCGCTGATTCGGATGGTTTCAGGCATCGTGTCTCCCCTCTGTCGCGCTCAGTTTGATGATCTACGGGCATTATAGGGTGGAGCTTGAGGCATGTCAAATCGCACGGACGCCGAGCTCGCGCTGCCGCCGCCCGCCAATTGTGACGTAACTGCCATCCCATGTTAGAATCCGGTCAGCAAGATTCCTGGGGCTACTGACCATCCTGGTTCACAGCCGTTGCACAGATGCCTCAAATCGGCCAACCCGGCAAATCGCGCCCACGTGCTCCTGCGCCAGCCCGTGTCGGGCACCGAGATGCGCCTGCATTCGGGGATAGTTTAATCGGCAAAACATCTGACTCCGGATCAGCAATTTGGGGTTCAAATCCCTGTCCCCGAGTGAAACCCCGCTGAAGCGACCGTCTGACTCACGTGCAGGTGGTCGTTTTTTTGTTACTCCGAACGTCTGACAAACCCGTCCACCTCGCCGCTTACCCCAGGTAGTAGAAACTCGCGCTGGACCGCTACCCCACTGTCTGGTATAGTGGAGACACACAACGCCACGTCCTGTCCCCTGTGCGGCCGAGGGAGCGACCCGATGGCCGAGGACGCGGCCAGGGTTCATCACGCAGATCCTGGTCTCGATTTGCTGGCGCGGCGGGCCGCTTTGCCGTCCATTTCGAGGCCGTCTCTTCGGAAGAACTGGAAACGGAGATCGCTGACGCGTTAGCCGCCGTGCATACTGAGGAATAAATGATGCCCAGGGGCACTCAATGACCGGTGGTGCAGTTCGAAAGATCGAAGCAATCCCCTCGGATGACAAGCCGTCGCGCGTTGTCCCACGGGGATGCTGCGCAAGAACGCCCGGCCCAGATGGGTGAAAGCCGATTGCCCGGCCGGCGTGCGCCCCGCCAGGTTGACAATGTCACACGATTGTTGTATTCTGGCGTATCAGCAGAGGGAAAGGGGCGATTGATGAAATGAGCACAATCAGCGCTGAGTTAACCTTCAACCAGCTTGGCGCGGCCGTTCAGCGGTTGCCATACGAGCAGAAGGTGGCGTTATGGCGCTTGCTGAGCGCCGAGGTGGATCGCCAGGACAGTCTTCGTCGCCAGGCTCGCCAGGAGTTTACCGAGGTCGTGCGCCTCATTCGAGCTGCCAATCGGGGAGCCAGCGAAGATGAAGTTGTGGCCGATGTTGACGCGGCTGTACTCGAGGTTCGCGCTGTGCGCCGCTCTACGTATTGTGGTTGATACCAACATCCTGATCAGCGGCACGATCGCTGAATAGATGTTGAATGGGAGTTGATCGCAAGTCATCGGAGGTTGCCATGGATGGACTGGCATTGTCAAACGTGTTGACTTCTGTGCAGTTCGTGAATGCTCCCAGCGGTCACCGCCTGGCTGTGTTGGATGCCGACGAGTGGGCGGGGCTGGTCGAATGGCTCGAGGACGTGGAAGACCAGCGGATCGTTCGCGCCGCGGCGGACCGTCTGCGCGCCGGCCCCGAAGCTTCGGGCGCAATCCTACTGGAATCAGTCTGGAATGAGCTATAGAGTTTGGATTGACCCGTCGGCCATCGCGGAGACGAAGGCGACCCCTGGGAATATGCGGCAGCTTCTCAAGCGGGCCATGAAAGCGCTGGCGACCGATCCGCGTCCCTCTGACAGCAAGGAATTGGACTGGCCGCCTGAACGTTTCCAGCCGCGACGGGTGAAGATTCGCAATTGGCGCATCATTTATGCAGTTGACGATGCGGATCGTTGGGTGTGGGTGTTGGCGGTTCGCAAACGTCCGCCCTACGATTACGGCGACCTGGCTCAACTGCTACGGCGAATCGGATGAGCTTTGATCCAGGGCACGGATAAACGATATCAAGAGTTTTTGGAGCAGTGTGCCAGAGAATCAGACCAACTTCGATCAATACCTGGAACGCAAGCTACAAGACCCTGAATTTAGCAAGCGTTTTGCCGAGGCGGCGCGCGCCTGGGATGTCGCACTCCAGTTGGCTGCTTTACGCGAAGAGCGAGGCCTGACGCAGCAACAGGTCGCTGAGATGTTGGGCACCAAACAGCAGGCGGTCGCTCGCCTGGAGAATCCCTCTTACATGGGCCACAGTCTGAGTATGATCCGCAGGTACGCTGATGCTTTGGGGGCGATTGTGGATGTGCGGATAATTCCGAGCGAACACCTTGCTTCAGCAGTGGCCTCTTGATGCTTATGATGAACCTTGCTTCTTTTTGACGTAACCGCCGTCCGATCGGCCAATCTGGCAAATCGCGCCCACGTGCTCCTGCGCCAGTCCGTGTCGGGTACCGAGATGTGCCCGCATTCGGGGATAGTTTAATCGGCAAAACATCTGACTCTGGATCAGAAATTTGGGGTTCAAATCCCTGTCCCCGAGTGAAACCACGCTCAAGCGACCATCTGACTCACGTTCAGGTGGTCGTTTTTTGTTACTCCGAACGCGAATTGACTCATGTTAGATCTTACTTTTGGTGATTCGTTGCCTCAGATGACAATCTTACCCAGGCATCCCGGACGACTATGTCAGGGGCCCGGGGAAGGTGAGGGATGATGAGCCAAAAGAGCAAACAGGAACTGGCTGAGGCGCTGCGGCCGCGCTATCAGAAGGCAGGCCACAGCGAGCGATTCCCCGAAAAATTGAGAAGATACAAATCTGTGGCAGTCAGCAAGTACTCATTACTCGTTACTCGTTACTCGTTACTCATTACTCGTTACTCATTACTCGTTACGTCTCGTATCGCCTCCACCAACAACCGATGCTCCGTCGCATGGACGCGCGCTTCCAGGTCGGCCAGGGTGTCTTCTGGGTAAATCGGCGCCTCGGCTGTGGCAACTACCGGGCCGGCGTCCATCTCGGGGATGACCCGGTGGACCATGACGCCGGTGTGGTCGATTTCGCCGCGCTGAAACGCCTCGTAGGCGCGCTGGATGGCGTGGACGCCCGCGAATTGACCGGGCAGGGCCGGGTGCAGGTTGAACACGCGACCCGGGAAACGGTCCAGGAAGGCCGGGCTGAGCAGGTGCATCCACCCGGCGAGCACGACCAGGTCGGGGGCGTAGGCGGCGACCAGGTCGGCCAAGTGGGCGTCGTATGCCTGCCGGGAACGCCCCTCGTCTCGGTATGGCTTCAGCGGGAAATGGTGCGTGGGGATGCCGATCTGCTGGGCACGGGTCAACCCGAAGGCAGCGCGGCGGTTGGAGATGACAGCCACGATCTGCGCGGCCAACTTGCCAGCCCGCACCGCGTCGATGATGGCTTGCAGATTGGAGCCGTCGCCGGAAATGAGCACGACCAGACGAGGTTCTTCGGTCATCGGTGGTCACCAGGGATTGGGGACCAGGGATCAGGTAGACAAGGAAACCAGGGCATCACTCGTTACTCGTTACTCGTCATGCGATCCGTACCGCCGGCCCATCACCGCGGCGCACTATCTCGCCCACAACCCGGGCCGCATTGCCCAGCGTGTTCAGGGCACGGTCGGTCTGATCCGATGCGACGATGAGCAACATGCCCAGCCCCAGGTTGAAAACGTGGGCTATCTCCGCATCGGCGATCTGGCCTGCGCGCTGGATGAGCTGGAACAGGGGCGGGATCGGCCAACTGCCGCGGCGGATGTGGGCCGCGACGCCGGCCGGGAAGCTGCGCGGGGGGTTGTCGATCAGCCCGCCGCCGGTGATGTGCGCCATGCCCTTGATGGTGATGCCCGCGTCCCAGACCCGCTGCACGTCAGCCAGGTAGGCGCGGTGGGGCGTCAACAAGGCGTCACCCAGGGGTCGTCCCAGTTCGGCTATAGTGGCGGTCAGGTCCCACCCAGCGAAAACCCGGCGGGCCAATGAGAAGCCGTTGGTGTGCAAGCCCGTCGATGCCAGGCCGATGATGGCGTCGCCGGGCCGGATGCTCTGTCCATCGACGATCTTCCCGCGGTCCACGATGCCGACGATGGCGCCCACCAGATCGAACTCGCCCGTCGCGTAGACCCCCGGCATCTCGGCCGTTTCACCGCCAAGCAGCGCGCAACCGACCGCTTTGCAGGCAACTGCGCAGCCGCGCACGACGGTCGCGATCATCTCCGGGTCCAACCGGTTTGCGGCGATGTAGTCCAGGAAGAAGAGCGGCCGAGCGCCCTGGACCAGGATGTCGTTAACACAGTGGTTGACGATGTCGTGGCCGATAGTGTCGTACCGGCCCAGGGCAGACGCGATCTTGGTCTTGGTGCCCACGCCATCGGTGGACGCGACCAGCACCGGCGCTGCCATCCCCTTCAGCGCGGCCGCATCAAATAGCCCCCCGAACGCGCCGATGCCCAACAGCACCTCGGGGCCGTAGGTGGCCCGCACCGCTTCACGCATCAATTCGACGGCCCGTGCGCCGGCTTCGATATCTACGCCGGCCGCCCGATAGCTGGTAGAAGTCATGACGTTTGCTCCAATTGCTGCGCCGATGATTGCCTTGCCTGGCGGCGGCTTTTATTTTCGTGCCAATTCGTAACTACTCAGCTTGTCATTGCGAGGAGGCGTTTTTTGCCGACGGGTCAGGAGACCGGCCACAGCGAGCGCTTCCCCGAAAAGTGAAGGTCTCTGGGGAGAGCCTTTGCCCCGATGTCGCGGCGATAGTGCATGCCCTGGAAATGGATGTGCGCTATCCCTTCGTAGGCACGGGAGATCGCCAGTGGCAGGTCCTTGCCCACGCCAGTGACCGCCAGCACACGGCCGCCACTGGTGAGCAGCCGGCCAGCCCCGGATCGGCGGGTGCCGGCATGGAACACCGTCACGCCAGGCAAGCCACTGGCCTGCGACACGCCGGTGATCTCCCGTTCCTTGGGATAGCTGCCCGGATAGCCTTCCGAGGCGGCTACCACGGTGGCCGCTGCGCCTGCTTGCCATCGGACAGCGGTCCGGTCCAGATCGCCATTCAAGCACGCCTCCAGCACCTCGACCAGGTCACTCTCCAGCAGCGGCAGGATCACCTGCGTTTCCGGATCGCCAAAGCGGCAGTTGAACTCCAGCACCTTTGGCCTGGTATCCATCACACTTGCACCCGCGCCGCGCTTACATACGGTGGAGTTTCCCGTCGGCGCAAGCGCAGGTATCATCAGGCCGGCATATAACACACCCACGTAGGGCGTACCCGCGGCGCGCATACCATCGACGGCCGGCTGTAAAATCTCCCGCAGGATCGTGTCCATCAGCGCGGGCGTGACCAGGGGGGCCGGCGCGTAGGCGCCCATGCCGCCGGTGTTGGGGCCGCGGTCGCCGTCGAAAACCGGCTTGTGATCCTGCGCGGGTGGCATGGGGACCACGTTCCGGCCGTCGCTGAAGGCCAGCACCGAGGCCTCCTGCCCGTACAGCCGTTCCTCGATCACGACCTCGTCGCCCGCCGCGCCGAACGCGCGCTCGACCATCAGCAGAGACAGGGCATACTCCGCCTCGCCCCGGCTCTCCGGCACGATTACGCCCTTCCCCGCAGCCAGGCCCGAGGCCTTGATCACCACCGGGTAGTCTACGCTCCGGAGGTGGGCCCGCGCCGCGGCGTGCTCGGTGAACGTGGCATAACTGCCTGTGGGGATGCCGTGGCGCGCCATGAATGCTTTGGCAAATGCCTTTGAGGTTTCCAGTTGCGCCGCGGCCCGCGTGGGGCCGAAACAGGGTAACTCCGCCGCCTGAAACGCGTCCACGATCCCTGCGGCCAGTGCGGCCTCCGGTCCGACGACCGTCAGCCCGATCTCTTCTTGACGGGCGAAGGCGACCAGGGGTTGTGGGTCGGTAGTTGAAAGCTGCAGGTTAGAGATGGGACACTGGCGGCTGGCGAGCGGCACGGCGGCGGCGGCGCCGTTGCCAGGCGCGACCCAGACGCGCGCGGCGCGTGGTGACTGAGCCAATTTCCAAGCCAACGCATGTTCGCGGCCGCCATTGCCGATCACCAAGATGTTCATGTTACGCGCCCCAGATCTCTTCGAATGCCAGCTTTTCCTGCGTCTTGTGGCTCCACCACTCTTCCAGCCGGATCGGGTATTGGCCGGTGAAGCAGGCGCTGCAGTGGTTATGATGTTCGGGGCCATCCCCGTCGACGGCGCGCAACATCCCCTCGTAGGAGAGATGGGCCAGGCTGTCGGCGCCGATGTGTTGGCGAACCTCCTCCACCGTCTTGCTATGCGCGATGAGCTCGTCGTAGGTCGCCATGTCCACGCCCATGAAACAGGGATGGCGCACCGGCGGCGACGAGACACGCACATGGATCTCTGCCGCGCCGCCCTCGCGCAGCAGGCGCAGCAGCGGCCCGGCCGTGTTGCCGCGCACGATCGAGTCGTCGATCAAGATCACGCGCTGGCCGGCCAGGTTCGCGGTCAGGGGATTGTATTTCAGGTGGATGCCGGCGCGGCGCAGCCGGTCGCCTGGTTGGATGAAGGTGCGCCCGATGTAGCGGTTCTTGGTCAGCCCCTCGCTGTAGGGGATGCCCGCTGTCCGTGCATAGCCGATCGCGGCCGGGGTGGCCGAGTCCGGCACGCCGATCACTACATCTGCATGGATAGGGGCCTCCCGGGCCAATTCCGCACCCAGGCGCTGGCGGACGCAGTGGACCGTTTGCCCTTCCAACATGGAATCGGGGCGGGCGAAGTACACATACTCGAAGATGCAGAGCGTCGATTGCGGCGCGGGCTGCCGTCCCGGCTGGCTATGGTAACCTTCGGCATCCAACCGGATGATCTCGCCCGGTTCGACCTGGCGCAGGAAGTGCGCGCCGATGGTGCCCAGGGCGCACGACTCCGAGGCCACGGCGTAGCCCCCGCGTCCGCAGGGGCCGTTCGGTAGCTCGCCCAGGCACAACGGCCGCAGTCCCCACGGGTCGCGCACCGCGTAGACGGCGTTTTGCGTCAGGATCACCAACGAATAGGCGCCCTCGGCCTCGGCCATGAAGGCGACGATGCGCGCTGCCCAGTTCGGGCCGTTCGGCTCGCCTCCCGGTGGCGGCGCCGCCAGCATCTGGGTGATCACTTCGCTGTCGCTGGACGACGTGAGCCCGACGCCGCGCTCCAGCAGGCTGCGGCGCAGGGTGAGGGCGTTGGTCAGGTTGCCGTTGTGACCGACAGCCAGCGGCCCGTGCATCGTTTCGATCAGGTACGGCTGTGCGTTGCGGATGTGGGACGAGCCGGTGGTGGAATAGCGGTTGTGGCCGATGCCCAGGTGGCCTTTCAGGGGGCCCAGATTGTCTTCGTTGAACACCTGAGACACCAACCCCATCCCTTTGTGCAGGTAGCTCGCGTGGCCGTCGCTGGTCGCGATGCCAGCGCTCTCCTGCCCGCGATGTTGAAGCGCGTACAGGGCAAAAAACGCAGTGCGCGCGGCGTCGGCGCCTTTGGCATAAATGCCGAACACGCCACAGGCTTCGTGCGGCCGATCCAGCTCGTCGTCGTGAGAGTTCCCGCAATCCGCAATCCGCAATCCGCATTGCCCTCACGCTTGAAGCGCCTTGTCGGCGGCGATGATCGTCTCGGTGGCCTGGCTTTGCGCCTGCGCGATCCGCTCGCGCAGCGCGGGATCTCCCAGCGCCAAGATTTTGGCGACCAACACCGCCGCGGCCGCTGGCTCCAGCACCACGGCCGGCGCCACGCCGGATGGCATGCGCAGCGACGAGAACAGGTCGGCGCCACCGAAGCGGTCCGAGTAGGGTGGGCAGGCGATGACGGGGGCTGTGACATTGGCGTCCACCAGCCCGCTCAGCGCATTGGAGCGCCCGGCCACGGTGACATAGACCGTGGGCTGCCCGTCGGCCTCGTACTCGGCCAGCAGATCGAGCAAGTAGCGCGCGGCCTTGTGCGCCGATGCCACCCGGATCTCGCTGGCGATGCCGAAAGTACGTAGCCCCTCGGCGATGGCCTCCGCGTGCGTCAGGTCGGATCTGGAGCCCATGATGATGGGAACGAGGGACATGGTCGACTCCTTTTACGCTTCACGAATCCCGCCAGCCAATGCGCCTCGAATCCGCTCGGCCGCGGGCTGCGCGCCTGGCACGAAGGTCTGCCCGGTCAATCGTTCGTAGGCGGCGATGTAGCGCTGCGCGACCTGCGCCACGAAATCGGGCGGCATGACGGGGGGTGTACCCTCGCCACACCCAGAAGCGGCTGGAGTCGGGGGTGTGGATCTCGTCGATCAGCGCCGGCCGGCCGTCGATCAGCCCGAATTCGTACTTGGTGTCGACCAGGATCAGCCCGGCGCGGCGCGCGATCTCCTGGCCGCGCGTGAAGACCGCCAATGCCGCCCGCTGGATCGCATCCCACAGGTCCGGGGCGACCAGGCCCCGTTCGACGACCTCGTCCGGGGCCAACCGCTCGTCATGAGCGCCGCCGGTGGCTTTGGTCGTGGGCGTGATCACCGGCTCGGGCAGGGGGTCGTTCTTGCGCAGGCCGGGCGGCAGGTCCAACCCGTACGGCCGCTCGACGCCCTGGCTGTAGAGAGTCCAGAGCGAGGTGGAGGTCACGCCGGTGATGTAACCGCGCACGATCACCTCCACCGGCAGCGCCTGTGCCTCGTGGGCGACCGTCACGTTAGGGTCCGGCACGGCGACGACGTGATTGGCCACAATGTCCTGGGTCTGCTCGAACCACCAGGCGCTGAGCTGGTTGAGCACCTGGCCCTTGAACGGGATCGCGCCCAGCACGCGGTCGAACGCGGACACCCGGTCGGTGGTGATCAGGATCCGGCGATCATCTGCGACATAGATATCGCGCACTTTGCCCTCGGTGCGCGGGCCGTGACCGGGCAGGTCCACGCGCAGCAGGGCATGCGGGATGGCGGATCGGATTTCATAAATTGGTAAATTGGTAGATTGGTACGGTGGTCATTTGGCGGCCGTGGCCGGTCCTGGACCGTGCCACTTTCAATCCGGCGCCAGCTCCTTGGCCAACATCGCTGCGAAACGATGGGCGCGTACGGGTGCGTCACCGACGTAGTCGGACGCGTCGAGCCAGGCGAGCATCTGGTTGCGTGTTGCGTATTGCGTGGTGCATGCATCGTTGCAGAGAAGGTCTGCCAATGGGTTAGATTGCCCGGCCCGGATGGCGGCCCACGCGACCAGTGAGTGCGCGCGGATCACCTCGTGCAACGCCTGGCGGTCGCCGCCGCGCTTCACGCATTCCATCAGCAGCCGTTCGGTCGCGGCGAAGACGCCGTAGTTGGCGAACAGACGGGCAGTGGCGGCAGGGTTGACCACCAGGCCCTCGATCAGCCGCAGGCCGCGGCGCAGCAGCTCGTCGGTGATCAGGAACGCCTCGGGCAGCACGCTGCGCCGGTTGGCCGAGTCGTCCAGGGTGCGCTCCAGCAGGCTGTGCGCGGCGTTGTCCCACGCTACCCGCGGCAGCGCGGCCAGCAAGCGCGCCAGGCTGTCGATGTTTTCGGCGTCGATGGGGTTGCGCTTGAACGGCATGGCGCTGGACCCCACCTGCTGGCTGCCAAATGGCTCGGCCCACTCGCCGATGGGTGGCGATTGCAGCACGCGCAGATCGAAGGCGAACTTGTAGAGCGACTGTCCCAGCCCCGCCAGCGCCGAGAGCACACGATAATCCTGTTTGCGCGGATAGGTCTGCGTGGCCATCCTCCCCTACGAGGGGAGGGGAGTCTGGCTCCCCCTTCCCTCGTAGGGAAGGGGGTTGGGGGGTCAGGTCCAGCAGTTGCAGGTACGACGCCGACGTCCCCACCGCGCCCTTGAACCCCTTGCCGCGCAGCCCGGCGCGGGCCCGGCTCAAATCCTGCCAATCGATCCAGAGGTCCTGGGCGTACTGCGCGAGCCGGTAGCCGGTGGTGGTCGGCTCGGCCGGCTGGAGGTGGGTGAATGCCATCGTCGGCGTGTCGGCCCACGTCTCGATCTGCCGGGCGAAGGCCAGGAGCAGCTCCCGCAGCCGCGCCAGCACCAGGTCGAGCGCATCCCCCACGCGCAGCGCGTCGGCGTTGTCCTCCACGTCCATCGAGGTCGCGCCCAGGTGGATGATCCCGCCGCCGACCGGGCACTGCGCCGCGTAGGTCCGCACCTCGGCCATCAGGTCGTGGTGGATCTCCGCCTCGATCTCCTGCGCCCGGGCCAGGTCGATGTCGTCCACGTGGCCGCGCAGATCGGCCACCTGTTCGGCGGTGACCAACCCGGCGGCCTGCTCGGCTTCGGCCAGCGCCACCCAGATGCGGCGCCACAACCGGCGCTTGTGCGTCTCGCCCCACAGCCGGCGCATCTCCGGCGACCCGTAGCGCCAGGTGAAGGGGGAGAGGTAGGTGTCGTGGGTGAAGGTCGGTACGTCGTCGGTCATGTCGCCTCGTTACTCGTTACTCGTTACTCGTTACTCATTACTCGTTACTCATTACTCGTTACTCGTTACTCGTCATTCGTTCTGGTGCGATACCACGATCAACTGCTCCCGTTCCGGCCCCACCGAAACGTACTGAATCGGCGCGCCGGCCAGTTTCGAGATGCGGTGCAGGTAGGCACGGGCGGCCTTGGGCAGGTCGTCCCATCTCCGGGCTTCTTTGGTCGAAGTGTTCCAGCCGGGCCACGTTTCATACATGGGTGTGACCCGCTCGAGGTCCGGCGTATCGGGCACGCGGTCGATGCGTTCCCCATCAAGCTCGTAGCCGACGCAGATCTTCAGCTCGGCAAAGCTGTCGAGCACGTCCAGCTTGGTGATCGCCAGGCCGGTGAAGCCGTTGTGCCAGGTCGCGTAGGAGATGGCGACGCCGTCGAACCAGCCGCAACGCCGCGGCCGGCCGGTAGTCGCGCCGTATTCCTGCCCGATCTCGCGCAGCCGGGCGCCGTTTTCGTCGGTCAACTCTACGGGGAAGGGACCGGCGCCGATCGCGGTCGAATACGCCTTGACCACGCCGATGATCTCGTCGATGGCGGTGGGGGGCAGCCCGGCGCCCGCGCACGCCGCGCCAGCCACCGGGTTCGAGGAGGTGACGTAGGGATAGATCCCCCAGTCCAGGTCGCGCATCACGCCCAATTGCCCTTCCAGCAGGATCGACTGGCCACCGCGCACGGCCGCCTGGATCATCGGTAGTGTATCGATGATGCGCGGCCCGAGGGTCTCGCCCCATGCGACGGCCTGATCGACGAGCTCGTCCAGGTTCATGGGCGGCTGGCCGAAATAGGCCAGCTCCCGGTTCTTGCGCTCCAACACCAGCGCCAGACGGTGGCGCAGGTAATCCGGTCGGATCAGGTCGCCCAGACGGATGCCGTGCCGGGCGGCCTTGTCCGCGTAGGCCGGGCCGATGCCGCGCCTGGTGGTGCCGATCTGGGCGCCGCCGCGGACCGTCTCTTCCAGCCCATCCAGCAAGCGGTGATAGGGCATGATCACGTGGCCGCGCTCCGAAAGCCACAGGTTGTCCAGGTTGACGCCAGCCGGCGCCAATTGCTCGCTGATTTCCTGGAGCAAGGTCTCCGGGTTGACGACCGTCCCCGTGCCCACGATGCAGCGCGTGTGCGGGTTGAAGATGCCGGACGGCGCCAGGTGCAGCCGGAATGTGCCGAGTTCGTTGACCACGGTGTGGCCGGCGTTGTCGCCACCCTGGAAGCGGATCACCATGTCGGCCTTCTGAGCCAGGTAGTCCACCACGCGGCCCTTGCCCTCGTCGCCCCACTGGGCGCCGACGATTGCGGTAACGGTCATGTTTGCTCCTGATGGCAGTCGTTCTAAGTAAGCGTTCAAAAATAACTCCGTACTTTCAGGCCGCTCTTCCGTGTATTCTTACCGCGAAACAACCAAGTTATTTTTGAACGCGACCTGATTATAACACCCGCAACAAGTTTTCCAGCGTCAACAGCCCCGCGCATCGACGCCTGGCTCCAGGAAGGGGCGCACATCAGCCGCCACCTGGCCCCAGGTCAGTCCCGGCAGACGCTCTCGCACGGTCTCACGCCACGTGTCTTCGGTCAGTCCGGGGCCGGGCCAGCCGGTCTGCCGCAGGGCGTTGTCGAGCAGTGTCAGATTGGGCGACGGCCACTGCGGGTCGCTGAGATACCACAGCAGGTCGTAGTGGCCTTTCTTGCGCACACCGGCTTCAGTGTCGGCCAGCATGAACTCGGCGCCCCGGCGCAGCCGCTCATCCTGCCCGTCCGCGGCCAACTCGGCGAGCAGGGTCATGCTCCAGTGGGTGCTGACGTATTTGGGCGTGTAGAAACTGTGCTCGCCGGCCCAGTTGCCCCGTTCGGTCTGCCCGGCCAGGATGGCGGGGATCGGGCCGGTCGCGGCCATCTCTTGCCGCACGGCCTGCACCTCGGCATCCGCTGCCGCTCGCCCCAGCAGGCGGCGCAGGGTCAGGTAACGGATGGAGGGGATGGCCGCGGCGAGAAGCCAGGGGATGAAATTAGAGGCTTGGTCAGTCATGGTTTCTTCTCCTCATGATTGCGCCCGATCAAGCTGGCCTTGATCGAGCGCACGATGGGGGCAGATGTCCCTGTCCTGCTGAGTCTCACTTGTCAATGGGTAGCGCACGGACCCTGATCTGGGTCTCTGTTACACTGATCACCGCGCCGGCCGCCAGGCGTTCCTGGTAGTTCGCAACAATGATCTCCAGGTAGCGGTTGACGTGATCGGCCGACATGTTGCGCAGACGGAATGTGATCACGCTGGGAAGATGAGCACGGCTGGCGGCTACCAATCCGCCAAAGTCCAGATCGTGAGTGAGCACGACGCGTCTTTCGTTCAGGGCTTTGGACAGAATACTCGCGTCTGACAGGCGGTCGAGGCCTTCATCGTGCAGGTGAATCGCGTCATGGCCCAGGCTGCGCAGGAAAGCAACCGAGCGAGGCGAGATGCCCATATCAGCGAGGAACTTCATGCGGCAACCAACTCCGGCGCATAGACCGACTCATCGGCCAACCAGGCGGCGTAGGCCAGGGCTTGATAAATATCCTCCGGCTCCAAATAGGGATAGTCCGTAAGGATTTCTCGCTCGCTCAGGCCATTCGCTGCCAGGTTCAGGATCAGCGATACCGTGATCCGCATCCCGCGAATGCATGCCCGTCCACCCATCACGTTGGGATCGAAGGTAATCCGATCAAAGCCTAACATCCACGATTCTCCCATGTCACATCCTCCGGTTTGTTTCTCTACCGAGTATAACATGACCTGATGCCTGGAACAAGCGCTCGGTAGACCGGAATCGCAGCAGTTCCGCCAGCCTGGCTGCGTAGCGCGCCGGGTTGAAGGGACGCTTCTCGTGCATCACGTGCCAGATTTCGCCCACCAGCACCGACACCACGCGATGGACCGCCTCGTGATGCGCAAGGCCGCGGCGCTCCAACGCGGTCATGGTCTGTCCTGTCTCCGGCGGATCGCCGCCCACGATCTGGCTCTCGACGACCGCGTGCATCGTGACGTGCAGGATCGGGTTGGCGCCGTCCGCCGTGATCTCGGCATCGGTGAGATGGTCGAGCCGGCCCCAGAGGTGGGCGTACTCCGAGTGCGCGGCCATCGCCTCGGCCGTGCACCGGTCATCGGCGTTGAGTTGTTCACCGCCCATCTGTGCGGCCTGCCAGACCAGATGCATGTGTTCGCGGGTGAGGGCGTTGAGTTCGGTAGTTGGGTCTTGGTTGGTCATGGGTTCCTGCTCACTGGGAAAAGGTCTCGATGATGGCGCTGGGGGGTCTTATCCCGCCAGCAAGCGCTTCAAACCCTCGTAGGCGTCGCGGCGGGCCGACTCGTCCACCCGCGCGTCGCGGGTCAGCGCCAACAAGATGGCCGTTGTTCTTTTAGCTCCGGGATGCCCACGAAATCCAGCCGGCTGTGCATCTCGGCCATCTGCTGTCGGTAGACCCTCTCATCGTCGTAGTCAACCGGCCGCAGCTCGGCCAGGATTTCCCGCAGGGCGCTGCGCATCTCCTTCCGGACCAGATCAGCGTACGCCTCCTGATCCAACAACGCCTCCTGCAGATTGTCGAGATAATCCGCCAGCACCGGCGCGATCGTCGCGGCCGGCAGCGTCTCCTCGCCGGACACGATCGCCTCGAAGCCCACGGCGCGCTGGCAGACGCGGGTCAGGCGGTCGAGGTCGGGATGGTCTGCGAAGAGCAGGAGCCTGGCGGATTCTTCCGCCAGCGCCTCAGCCGCCCGTTTGTCAACCTTGCCGTCCAAGAGATCAAGCACTTTTCTTGCCGCCGCAGGATCGCCGGCGCGCTTGATGGTGTTGGCGCGTGCGGTCGCCGCGGCCTTGCCGAAGGCGGCTCGCCGCTGGCTCTCCCGATCCTTCCCGGTCCAGCGAAGCACGCGCGCCCGGATCGCGTCGGTACCGGGGGTCCAGGCGGCTTTGGCGCTCTCCTCCCAGATCTTCTCGACGGCGCGAAAAAGCGCGGCGGTCAACAGGCCGGTGAGGATCGGTTCAGGCATGGTGCTCACCCTTGCCGGCGAGGCGGCTTTTCAGTCACGTGCCAGGCACTTTTCGGAAGTGCCTGGCACGTCAATGGCAAGAATCGTGTCATCAGTCGAGTCATTTTCGACGGAATCGCGTCAGCGGGAGGGGTTCGGATCACGAAGGCGCGAAGTCGCACGAAGATCACGAAGTTAAGGTTAGAGCTTCACCAGCTTGACAACCTCATCCAGTGCTTCCAGCAGAGTGATCGCCCTGTGCTCCGCGAGACCCGCCGGTGTATGCTTATGAAAAGGGAACGTTGCCAACCCCTTATGGTGCGGCGCCGAATCCCAACGTACGATGAGGCGATGCTGCGCGTCCATGTAGTGAATGCGGAACTTCTGTCGCTTGATCGGCAACTGTTCAGAAAATTCCAGCCGCGAACCATCCACAAACACGATAGACCCCTGGATGAATCCAATCCCCAAGTTGGCATCCATCTCGCGCTGGATAGACAAACTTGTGATGATTCCCCGCAGCGCTCGAATCCTGGCATCCAGGGCTGCAAGATAGGTGTTCGCGCTCATAGCCGGATGCTTTTTACCAATTCCAGTTGCCGCTCCGTCTCGCGCGCCGCATCGAGCACGAATTCCCACTCGAACCAGGCCGCGTCATCGCCCAACTCGCCCGCGCCGAACTTTGCCGCGAATTGCTCGGAGACCATCTTGTGCTGTTGCTCAAACCCCGACAGCCGTGTGCGATACTGGCGCAGGCTGAATTCCAGCGCTTTGCGCCGTGTCTCCAGGCTCGATTTGACGACCGGTACCGCCTCTTGGCGCAATGTGAGTGTCGCTTGCATGTTGTCCTCCCGAAACTCGAAAACCGCTGTCACTGCCTCTGCGTATCGGCTGCATTGTACCACATATCGGGTCAGAATCTGTCGGCCGCGGGGTCGCCGGACGAAAGGTCCGGGACTGGCTCCAGCAGGCGGTCGGGCGCCTTGCCGGCGGTCCGTTCGTCCTCGCGGCGGGTCAACCAATCAAGTGTGGGCATGGGGTGGCTCGGCTTCGGGTTGTAATCGTGCATCAATGCGGCATTGATGCGGCATTCAGCGGTTAATTCGATGCGCTCGTCCGATTTTTCGGTCGCTCATCGGTCGCCTATCGGGCGCAAATGCTCAATGAATGCCCAATAAACGCTTAATCGGGTTGAGCATTCTTGGCCATATCGAGAACGTGGCGCTTCCCGCGTCCGGGATCCTTTTCCTGGCAGGTCGGCGAAGGCAGAGCGTCTTCCATAGTGCTTCCACGCATCTTCCACGACGTTGTGGGAGATGCGTGAAAGATACGAAATGCGCGGACGCCGGTACCCATCCCAGCCAGGTCCCAATGAATTGCCAGAAATTGCCAACCAATTGCCAGGTCACAGGTTGGTTTCTGGTGGCGCTGGAATGGTTCAGGAAATGGGCCAATCAATGGGCCACAAACGACCGCTTACCGTCGTCAATGCTGCACTGGGCATCTAATGGTCATTGTGCATGTCCAATATCGGCTGAGACGTCATGCGCAGAGCAGCCGGTTCTTTGTTGCTCGCACCGGCCTTTCGGTCTTCGGTGTCGTCGCCACGAGATTGAGTAAACGCCCGACTCGATGGGCTAATGCCGCATCAATGCGGCATTGATGCGGCATTAGCCACGCAGACGATTAGTTAGGACGTAGTATACACCTGGGCCCTTGATGCCAATTTGCTCAATGAGTTGACGAGACACTAGATCAGCCAGGTCGCGCTGGGCTGTGTATCTGCTGACCGAGTTGAGTTGTTGATACTCGTGGTTGGTGACTCTGCCTGCGCTTTTCAACCGTTCTAACCCCTTGAGTTGCCGTTCATTAAGCCCGCGCAGCCATTGTGGAAGAGTCTCTGCTTGCATAAACCGCTCCCCCGGCCCAACCAACATCACCCGGAACTCGCCGCCCAATTCCTCGAAGCGGGGGGGCGGCAGTCCGTGTTGCTCCATCGCCCGCGCCATGCGCTGGACACCGGTGCCCATCACGTTCGCTTCGCTCAGTGCAGGCTTCTCGATGAAGCCGCCCAGGTCGCGAAAAACCTCTACGATCACGGGGTTGCGCAGCTTGGATTGGCTTTCCAGCCGTTGCATCTTCTCCACGGTCACGCCGGGGAGCAAATCGCCGGGGCTGTAGAACTCGATGCGATCGTCGAACATGAAGATACGAATACGTCCGCCGGCGATGCTGTAGTCCCGATGGATGACGGCGTTGATCAGAGCTTCACGCAGCGCCTCGCGCGGGTACTCCCAGTAGTCAACCCCCTCGAACCCGATCACCTCGTGGCCGATGCGAATGTGACGATAGAGGAACTGCTCAACCTCCACCACCAGTTCAGGTAACGACCCGCGCAGGTCACGGCGGTCAATCGTGCGCAACACATCGGTACCCTTGAACTGCGCGCAGGTGATCTCGTTCTGGCGGAGGAAGCGATAGGGGTCTTCGCAGAAGAGCAGCACGCCGGCGTTGGTAGGCATCAACCGGCCTTCCTCTTCAGCCACACAGCCCAGGTTGCGCAACAAATCTTCGTCGCTGAGGTCGAGCGCGCCGGCCGTGTGGCGGTTGCGCAGATCCCGGTAACGGGCGATCAGCCTTGGGGAAAGATCAGACA
>PHCA01000114.1 GCA_002842085.1 Chloroflexi bacterium HGW-Chloroflexi-1 | reverse complement strand
GCACCTCACCCATACCGCCCCGTCACATAGTCCTCGGTCCGTTGGTCTCTGGGTCGCGTGAAGATGCGCCTGGTCTCGCCGACCTCGATGATCGTACCGGATCTGTGGTCGCTGGTCAACGCGTCAGTCAACGCGTCAGCCGGAGTGCTAGCCAGCGAGCTAGCCAGCATCATCATGGCAGTGATGTCGGAGACACGGGCGGCCTGTTGCATGTTATGGGTCACGATGACGATGGTGTAATCGTGCGCCAACTCGCGCATCAGGTCCTCGATCTTCAGGGTCGTGATCGGGTCCAGGGCCGAGCACGGCTCGTCCATCAGGATCACCTGCGGCTTGACCGCGATGACGCGGGCGATGCAGAGTCGCTGTTGCTGGCCCAGCGAAAAACTGAGCGCGTCCCCGTGCAGCTTGTCCTTCACTTCGTCCCAAAGGCCGGCGCCGCGCAGGCTCGCCTCGACCGCGTCCGCCAAGTCGCCGTTGCGGTCCATCCCCAGCACCCGCGGGCCGAACGCCACGTTGTCGAAGACCGACTGGGGAAACGGGTTGGGACGCTGGAACACCATGCCCACCCGTCGGCGCAAGTCTACCACATTGGCCCCGAACGCATAAATGTCCTGGCCGTCCAGCAGCACGCGACCTTCGACCCGCGTGCCTTTGATCGTGTCGTTCATCCGGTTCAGACAGCGCAAGAAGGTGGACTTGCCGCAGCCCGACGGCCCGATCAACGCGGTGATGCGTCGTTCCGGGATCTCGATGGAAACGTCCGCCAGCGCCTTTTTGCTGCCGTAATAGAAGTTGAGATGTTCAACAGTGATATTGCCCATACTTCCTATCCGAACCGGCCGGTGACGTAGTCCTCGGTCCGTTTGTCGCGCGGAGTGGTGAAGATCTTCTTGCCGGGTTGATATTCGATCAGATCACCCATTAAAATGAAGGCCGCGTGATCGGCCACCCGAGCGGCCTGTTGAACGCTGTGCGGGACGATGATGATGGTGTAGTGCTGCTTCAGCTCCAGGAGCGACTCCTCCACCTTGCCCGTGGAGATCGGATCCAGCCCCGACGTGGGCTCGTCCAGCAGCAACACCTCCGGCTCCAGCGCCAGGCTGCGGGCGATGCACAACCGTTGCTGCTGGCCGCCCGAGAGCGCGCTGGCCGGGCCGTCTAAACGGTCCCTGACTTCGTCCCACAGCGCGGCCTGGCGCAGGCTGCGCACCACGATCTCCTCCAGCCGCGAGCGGTCCCGTTCGCCGGCCAGCCGCGGGCCGTAGAGCACGTTCTCCCGGATCGTGCCGGGCAGCGGCAGCGGCAGCGCGAAAACCATCCCCACGCGCCGGCGCAGTTGGGGGATGTTCACCCCGAGCGCGTAAACATCTTGTCCGTCCAAGGAGATGCGCCCCGTCATCTGCGTGCCGTCCACCAGATCGTTGAGCCGGTTGATCAGGCGCAGCAGCGTCGTCTTGCCGCCGCCGGCCGGGCCAAAAAACGCGGTCACCGCGTTCGCTGGCACGTCCAACGTCACATCCCGCAGCACCATTTCGCCGTCATACGCGTAGCTCACGTGCTCGATGCGGATCTTCGGGTTCGCGATTTCAGTTAGCATAGATATTCATTCCATCAAACGTATTCCGTATTGCGTGGCGCCATCAGCCATCTGCCAAGCGACAATCCGCAATCCGAAATCCGAAATCCCACCGTGGCTCGGTCACAGACCGGCCACANNNNTGGCGCCATCAGCCATCTGCCAAGCGACAATCCGCAATCCGAAATCCGAAATCCGAAATCTCCGCTCACCACTGCCGTTTTCTCCTGAAGTAACTCCGGATCACCGTCGCCACGACGTTCAACGACAACACCAGCGCCAGCAGCACCAGCGCGGTGCCGTATTGCACCTGAATTGGCATCCCCGGCACCTGGGTGCTGATCACGTACAGGTGATACGGCAGCGCCATGGTCTGGTCGAAGGGGCTCTGGGGCAGCCGCGGCAAATAGAACGCCGCCACTGTGAACAGGATCGGCGCGGTCTCGCCGCCCGCCCGCAGCAGCCCCAGGATCACGCCGGTGATGATGCCCGGCAGCGCCTGCGGCAGCACAACGTTGCGGATGCCCTGCCAGCGCGTGCCACCCAGGCTGGCGCTGACGGTGCGGAACTCCGTGGGCACAGCGCGCAGCGCTTCTTCCGAGGTGCTGATGATGATCGGTAGCGTCATGATGGCCAGGGTCAGCGAGCCGGCCAGGATCGACGTCCCAAACTGCAAGAAGAGCACGAACAGGCCCAGCCCGAACAGCCCGTACACCACCGACGGGATGCCGGCCAGGTTGACGATGGCCAGCCGGATGGCGCGGGTGAGCCAGGTGTCTCGGGCGTATTCGGACAGGTAAATGGCGCCCCCCACGCCGAACGGGATCGCGGCCAGCGCCGTGCCCACGGTCAGCAACAGCGTGCCGACGATGGCCGGGAAGATGCCGCCCGCCTTCATCCCGTCTCGCGGTATCGCCGTCAGGAACTCCCAATTGATGGCGCCGATCCCTTCGACGACGATGGCGCCGACCACGAACAGGATCGGCAGGACCACGAGCAGCGCCGCCAGGATCAGCACGCCGAAACCGATCCGCTGCACCACATAACGCCTGGAGTTGACCGAAATCAACGCAAACCTCCCCGCCGTCGCTTCTGGAACAGGGCCGAGGCCGCGGTCAGGTTGATGACGAACGTCAGCACGAAGAGGATGATCCCGATCCCGAACAGTGCGTGATAGTGGGTGCTGCCCTGCGCCACCTCGCCCATCTCAGCCGCGATGGTGGCCGTCATGGTACGGATGGGCCGGAAGAGGGAGTCGAGCGTCAGGGGCATGCGCGCCGCGTTGCCGGTCACCATCATCACCGCCATCGTCTCGCCGATGGCGCGGCCCATGCCGAGCAGCACCGCGGTCACGATCCCGGAGCGCGCCGCCGGCACCACCACCCGCCAGATCGTCTGCCATTGGGTGGCGCCCATGGCCAGGGCCGCATCGCGGTAACTCCTGGGCACCGCGTCCAGCGCGTCCTCCGCCACACTGATCAGCGTCGGCAGCGCCATGTAGGCCAGGATCAGCGCACCGGTGAACGCGGTCAGCCCGGTCGGCGCGCCGAAGACCTGGCGGACGAACGGCGCGACCAGCGTCATGCCGAAGAAGCCCAACACCACCGACGGGATGCCCGCCAGCACCTCGATCATCGGCTTGAGGATCTCGCGCGCCCAGTTCGGCGCCACCTCACGCACGAAGACCGCGGTCGCCACCCCGAGCGGCAGCGCGATGACGATCGCGGTGATCGTGATCAGCAGGGAGCCGAGGACCAGCGGCAGCGTGCCGAAGAGATCAAAAGTGGGATACCAGCGCGTCCCGAACAGGTTGCCCGGCACGACCTCGAAGAAGGCCGGCACGCCTTCCCGTAGCAGGAACAGGAAGATGAGCAGCACGAAACCGATGGCCGAAAAGCCCGCCACCCGCACCAGCGTCTCAACCACAAACTCGCCCCAGCCAGACATAGAACCTTTGCGCATATGCTGATTCCTGTGATGAGAGGAAACAAGTAGACAAGTAGACAAGGAGGTGAGCCTTGTTTCCGTGTCTACTTGTCTACTTGTCTACTCGCCAGCGGCACGAAACCCAAGGTTGCCACCAGCCCCTGCCCGTCACCCAACACCCAGTCCAGGTAGGTCTTCACAACCCCCTGGGGCTCTCCTGGCGTGTACATATAGAGCGGTCTGGAGACAGGATAGGAGCCGTCGTTGACGGTCACAATGGAGGGCAAGACGTGTGGCGAGCTCGCATCCACGGCCACGGCCACCATCTTCTGGTCCGACGTCACGTAGCCCAGGCCGTCGTAGCCGATCGCGTTGGGGTTGTGGCGCACCTCCGCGCTGATGCCTTCCGACGAGGGCATCAGCAGGGTGTCGGGCGCAAAGAGCGTCTCGTTCCCCTTTTGACCCAGGCGGATCACATTTTCCAGGAAATAGACGTAGGTGCCGGAGTTCGACTCGCGGGAGAGAAGCACGATGGGCCGGTCTTCACCGCCCACCTGGCGCCAGTTGGTGATCTTGCGCGTGTAGATGTCGGAGATTTGCTGCAAGGTGAGCCCGTCCACGGGGTTGGTCGGGTTGACGACCACCGCGATGGCGTCGCGGGCGACCACCCACTCGATGGGCGTGAACCCGTTCTTCTCGGCCGCAACGATCTCCTCGGGCTTCATCTCGCGGGATGCGTTGGCGATGTCCACGGTGTCGTTGATCATGGCCGCGATACCCGTGCCCGACCCTCCGCCGGTGACCGAAATGCTCACCTCGGGGTGCATTTGCATGTACCGTTCGGCCCAGGCCAGCGCCAGGTTCACCAGCGTGTCGGAGCCTTTGTTCTCGATCGTCTCGATCGGCGCGGCCGACCCAGCCGCGCTCGTGGCCGGCCGCGCGGCGCAACCGCCGAGCGCGAGAGCCGAACCGAGCAGCAGGCAGCCGAGAATGAGATACTTCATGAGGGACGGTGATCGATAGTCTTTTCTGAACACGCTGGTATCCTCAGTCCATGACGTTCGCGTGCCACGCAAAAAGGCGCGCTGTATACACGAATCCGCATCGCGCCTCCTTGCACAGACCGAGGATACAACAAGAGGGTTAAGGCCGATTTATCGGAGGGTTAACTTCGGGTAAAGAATGGGTTAAGGGATCATAACAAAGGCGGCTCGATGCGCTCTTCTCCCACCACCTTGCGCGCATAGAGCAGACAGGCACGGATGTCGTCTGGCTCCAGCCAGGGGTAGGCTTCCAGCAGCGTCTGGGCGGTGTCGCCGGCCGCCAACATCCCCAGGATGTGTTCGACCGCCAGACGTCGCCCGCGGACAATGGGCTTGCCCCCGAAAATGCGTGGATTGACCGTGATACGGTTCAGCAGGTCCATTTCACTCATGTGCTCACCTCTGCCGACAATACCTGATTGATGACATCAACAGCAATGCCCCCTCTCCTCTAACGATCAAGAAGGCGCCACATCGATCAGTATACCTCGGGTTGCGGGTTTGGACAAGTGAAGGACGCTCCTGGCCGACGACGGCCAGGAGCGCGGCGGAGAAGGCCCCAGCCGTTCGCCTCCAGATCCGATGATCACCCGCAACAGATCGTGTTGGGCGCGCCTGAGGCCGTCAGCGGGATGACGTCGAACGCCGGGGCATCCCGCTCCGGCTCCGAGCACGCCCCCTTGTGGGCGACGACCGAGAGGCTGTAGACGCCCACGCCCTCAACCTGGCCACCCAGGCCGCTGCGCGTGGCGCGGATGTCGCGGAAACCGGCCTGCGCCACCAGGTCCAGATACTCGCGTTCGGGCAACGCGCCGTGCAGACAGCCGGACCACAGCTCGGGATGCGCGTGCACGTGCATGGGCAACGGCCCGTCGGTGACCATGTCGCTGATCGTCAGCCGGCCGCCTTCCTTGAGAACCCGATACGCCTCCTCGAAGACCTTGCCCTTGTCCTCACACAGGTTGATGACGCAGTTGGAAAGCACCACGTCCACCGTCCCATCCTCGACCGGCATCGCCTCGGCCTGCCCCAGCCGGAACTCGACCTGGCCCAGGCCGGCCCCCGCGGCCGACCGTCGCGCCCGCTCGATCATGGCCGGCGTCATGTCCAGGCCGATGACCCGGCCGGTCGGTCCCACGCGGCGCGCGGCGTAGAACGCATCGATCCCGCCGCCGCTGCCGATGTCGAGTACCACCTGCCCTGGTCGCAACGCCGCCATCGCGGCCGGGTTGCCGCACCCCAACGAGATACTGGCCGCTTCGGCCGGCAGATCAGCCAGTTCTTCTGCCGAATAGCCGCCCACGCCGTATTGGATCGTCCCCTCGCCGCGCAGCCGGGATTCAACCTCGGCATCCCCTTCGGCCGGTGCGCTGCAACATGAAGCCGGCGTCGCCGCGCTCTCTGAAGTGCAGCATGAGCTACCGGCAACGGCCACCGCGCCATAGTCGGTTTGCACGGCCTCCTGGACGCCGGGCGCCCGCCGCGTGCCGCGTGCGAGAAAGACTTCGATCTGCACGCCGCGCTCGGCGGAGTCCGCCTGAGTCGGGTCGAGGCGCCCGGTGGCACAGCATTCACCGGAGCAGTCCACGATCACGTTGACCAATCCGGCCGCGTGCAGCCACGCCCGCACCTGGGGCCGCTCGAAGCCGAGCCACTCGTCGGCCATCTCCTCGCGGAACCAGTCGTACGGGTGCGCCTCCATGTCGGTGATGATGACCCGGCCGCCGGGGCGCAGCACGCGCGCCATCTCACGGATCGCGGCGGCCGGGTCCGGGCAATGATGCAGATACATATTGGCGAAGACCGCGTCCACGCTCGCATCCGGCAGCGGCAGCGTCGAGCCGTCCGTCTGCTGAAAGACCACGTTGCGGTGGTCGCTCAGGTTGCGTCGGGCCACATCCAGCATGGCCGGGGCGCCGTCCAACGCGTAGACGCGGCTCACGGCCGGCGCCAACCCGGCCGCCATGAACCCGGTCCCGCAGCCCACGTCCGCCACGGTCATCTCGGGCCGCAGATAGGCGGCCGCGATGGCGGCCTCCCGCAACGCCTCCGTGAAGTACCTCGCTCTGAGCTCATCCCACGTGCTCGCGACGCGGGCGAAGTAATCGGCTGATGTCTGTGTCATACTCATGGTTCTCGTCTCCTCTTCTGTTAGTAAATCGCAAATTTACGATGAAATGTCTCAAAAAAAACGCGGGATCCTCTCAGTTTTTCCGGGTATGCTGTGGCCGGTCTGTGACCGAGCCACCGTGGCTCGGTTACAGACCGGCCACAGCCCCCAGATTATTGAAAGGATACCCAGCACAGTCCTAATCGAGTGCAAGAACCAGGCTGCTGCGAGCAGCCCGACCATCTGCCAGCGGATCGAGCGGATCGCAACAGCCGGGCAGCCAACGGTCGATCTGCGCTTTGAGCCAAAGCAGGCCTTCAGGATCCAGGCAGTAGCAGGTGGCAGGTCCTTCGATCTCGCCGCGAATCAGGCCCGCTTCGCGCAACACCTTGAGATGCTGGCTGACCGTGGATTGGGCGAGCGGCGTGGTTGCCACGATCTCTTGAGTGATGCACGTCTGGTTTTCGGCCAACGTTTTCATGATCTGGAATCGGAGGGGGTTGCCCAGCGCCTTGAGCATCTGCACCAGACGAGCCTCATCCGTCGCCAGTGGGGTCCTTCTCATCCACCAACTCCCATTGTCTGTCCCTCGCGCGAGATTGATCGCAATTTTACGATAAAGCGTCTGGAAAGTCAAATTCGTGGTACCCATGAAACGCCGCTCATCTGGCCCAGCGGCTCATCTCAGGCATTGTGCTGGCAGGTGAGGAACTAATCGGGCTGTAAAGACGCGGTCTCGCCCGCCGAATTGATCAGCATATCGACCAGCGCCCGATGCTGCGTCGCGAACACCGGATCAGCCAGCGACGGACAGCGTTCGGGATGATGCCGGCCCTCCAACAAACCAAAGGCGAACGCCATGCAGGTCGCCTCACCGCACGCCCGGCAGTTGGTCCGAGGCAACAGTTCGTATACATCCAATGGTCGAGGCACGGCGCGACTCTGAAGATCGGGCTGGATCTCATCTCGGCGATCCCACACCCGGTTGAGCAGATCACGCACGGCTGCCAGCAATACCAGGCCTTCATCCACGCTCGCAACCTGCGTAATCATCACCCGATCCGGATACAGGGTGATCAATCCGGGCCGGCGCCGCAACGTCATCACACCGCCCATCGGGTTGTAGCTGATCACGTTGGGCAAGAGGGCGTTGAGGAGCGGTAGCACCCCATCCAATGCCTGATCTGGCTGCGCTACCACGATGAGTTTGTCCGACTCGGCGAGACATGGCAATGTCCGCACGAGTCTCAACCCACTGATGAGCATCGCGGCTCCCTGTCCATCACACACCTGGCAACCGCCGACCGGTGGTAACGACGTCGATGCCTGGCCCGGGCATCTTGATCGTTACCTTTCAACCACCTTCCATGGCGGCCCGGATCTTATCGCGGAAATGCGTGCGCAGAAATGCCAACGCGCCGGACGCGTCCTCGTCCAACAGAATGCGATACAACTCGTGCAGTTCTGTCTCGTTCAAAACGACTGTCATCGCCTTCAGCATCACGACCTCCAATTCACCGTATCTTCTCAATTTTTCGGGGAATCGCTCGCTGTGGCCGGTCTCCTGACCGAGCCACCGTGGCGTCAGGAGACCGGCCACAGCCACCTCGGATGCTTACTGATCCTCCTTTTCTCCTTACAGGCCACAGGCCCGGATGATATTGTTTTCCTTTTGCTTCAGAAGTGCCTTGCCGGCCTGCTCAGAGCCTGCCCTGAGTGAAGCGAAGGGGTGACAGAGTGACTTTTGCGCTATTGCGATTGAAATCATGGCCTGATACCCGGAACCCTGTCGAAAAAGGTTAGGAGGAACGGCCGGCCGCGACCGCGCCGCGGAACCACGCCCCCTTGATCCACAGCGCCACGTAGACCAGCCCGACCAGCACCGGCACCTCGATCAGCGGCCCGATCACCGCGGCCAACGCTTCCTGTGACGCGATCCCGAACGTTCCCACCGCGATCGCGATCGCCAGCTCGAAGTTGTTGCTGGCCGCGGTAAAGGACTGGGTCGCGGCCAGCTCGTAAGGGAACTTGCGCCAGCGCGAGATGCCGAACGACGCGAAGAACATCAGCAGGAAATAGACCAGCAACGGCAGCGCCACTCGCAGCACGTCCCACGGCGCGGCCAGGATCTTGTCGCCCTGCATGGAGAACATCACCACAATGGTGAAAAGCAGGCCGATCAGCGCGATGGGACCGAGGCGGGGCATGAACTGCGTCTCGTACCACACCACCCCGCGTCGGCCGATCAGGGTAAAGCGGGTGATGATGCCGGCCGCCAGCGGGATGCCCAGGAAGATCAACACGCTCTTGGCGATGTCCCACATGCCGATATTGACCGCTGTACCCTCCCAGCCTGTGGTGAGCCCGGTCGAACCGCCGAACCAGCCCGGCACGACCCGCAGATACAGGTAGGCTAACGGGCTGTACATCACGATCTGGAAGACGCTGTTGAGCGCCACCAGCACCGCGCAGTACTCGCTGTCGCCGCCGGCCAGCATGTTCCAGATCAGCACCATGGCGATGCAGCGCGCCAGCCCGACGATGATCAATCCGGTGCGGAAGTGCGGCAGATCGGGCAACAGCAGCCAAGCCAGGGCGAACATGATGATCGGACCGATGACCCAGTTGAGCGCCAGCGACGCCCCGAACTGCTCCCAGGCCTGGGCGACCTTGCCCAACTCCTCGTACTTGACCTTGGCGAGGACCGGATACATCATCCACAGGAGGCCGATGGCGATGGGCAGCGACACGGTGCCGATGGCGAGCGCGTCGAAGACCGCCTTGATGCCGGGCCAGACCGCGCCGAGCAGCACGCCGGCGACCATCGCCAGAATGATCCACAGCGGCAGAAAACGATCGAGCCGCGAAAGCCGTTGAAAAACACCTTCTGGCCTGGCTGCCGAAGCAGCGACCCTTGGTTGAGCCATGTCCCCGCCTCCTTGTTTCGTATCTTCTCAAGCGACAGCCATAATCCGGGGTAGCTGTGGCCGGTCTCCTTGTCTCCTTGTCTCCTTGCCTCCTTGTCTCCTTGTCTCCTTGTCTCCTTGCCTATTCCGCCAGCGCGGTCGTCAGCAGCGAGACGATCTGCGCCGGCGAGGGGACGCGGCCGGCGCTGACGACCTTCTCGTTGACGACCAGCGCGGGGGTGAACAACACGCCATAGCGCTATTTCGCACAGCCTGAGCCAAGGACTTTGACACTGAGTTCCATGATCCTTCCTCCTTGAGAAATGGTAGATTGGTAGGTCGTAGATTGGTAGATTGGTAGATTGGTAGATTGGTATCCAAAGTGAGGCACTAATGAGTCGTTTGGCATGACAATAGCCATTCGGCCGGAAGCCCTGGGCTGTCATGCTGAACGGGTCTGAACGCCAACCCTGCTCACGAGCACATTCAAGTCTCCCACCCAGCGCTCATTTGAGCACCCGACACCAGTGAAGCATCTCGGCGTTCATGGGTGCGAGAGATGCTTCGCTGGTGGTACGTACTGGTATGCAAGCTGGCTTGCAGACTACGGCTTGTCTGCTAAGGACTGAGGATTAAATAACTTGGGCGAATTCCCCCTCATTTTGCCGGAGCAAATGGGTAAGTTATTAAGTCCTTAGCCCTAACCGCGTTGGCTGTCAGACCCGTTCAGCATGACGCACTAGCGCGCCTCGGCGGCCATCCCTTGCCGTTGGGCGCGGCGCCCCAACCGGTGCAGGCCCAACACCAACGCCCCAACCCCCACCGCCAGCAACCCCAGGATCAGCCAACTGTTCAGCCCGTCCACCCACATGCCGTAGAGCAGGCCCGCGACGGTGCTGAACACTGCCACCCACCCCACGTAGACCCACGCCTTGGTCCGGCCGATGACGCTGGCGGTGATCAGGATGCTTTGCAGGCTGAGCTCGGGGTCGGCCATCAGATAGGCCAGCAGCGGCCCGCGGTGCATGCCCAGGTCGAGGAACATCCTGGCGATCGGCACCTCCACCAACGTGGGGAAGTACATGAACACGCCAAACAGCACGCCGACCGCATTGGCCAGCACGGTGTTGCGACCGGCCAGCGATTCGATCCACTCCGGCTTGATCAGCCCGCGGATGACGCCCACGGCGAAGACGCCGACGATCAGCAGCGGGAAGATCTGCTTGATGAAGCGCCACGTCTCCCAGAGCCACGTCTGGATTTCGTACGCCTCGAAGGCCCGGCGGCCCACGTACCAGATGCCGGCCATCGCCAGGCCGACGCCGACGAACTTGCCGGTGATCTGCACGTCCAGACCCGCGGCGAGAGGCGCCATGCGCAGCGCGGCAAGCAGCAGGGTCAGCGCGGTCAAGCCGAGCGAGATCCAGGTCCAGCGGTTGTAGCCCTCGTCCACCCGGTTCAGCCCCAGCCACGCGCTGCCGCCGATCAGCGCAAGCAGCCCGATCAACAGCGCGCCCTGCACCGTCACGCCCTCCTCGCCCCGGGCCGCGTCGAACGGGACCAGTTGGTCGAGGGTGGCCTGGAAGCGGTCCATCCCGGCGATGGGCAGGGTGACGTGGGCATAGCCCTTCGTCAGCAGGCCGACCTGCAACGTGCCGGCGATCAGCATGGCGATCAGCAATAGGAGAAAGGCCCAGACGCCCGCGTTCACCCGCGCGCGCGCCGCAAAAGCGTCGGCGGTCTCCCGGTCGTGCCGGGCGTCGTCCCGCCGGAACATCAGCGCCATGATCAGGCCAATGCTGATGCCGAAGACGACCGCCAGGATGACCCGCGCAACCGCGATGTCCATCCCGAGCGCGACACCGGTATACGCCAGGGCCAGCACGTTGATCGCCGGGCCGACGAACAGGAAGGTGATGGCCGGCCCGAGCCCCGCGCCTCGCTTGTGGATGCCGGCGAAGAGGGGCATGATGGTGCACGAACAGACCGCCAACACGAACCCGCCCACGGCCGCAGCCGGGTAGGAGACGTATTTGGGCGCGGTCCGGCCCAGATAGCGCGTCACGGCCTCCTTCGGCACCAGCGCGGTCAGCGCGCCCGCGATGAAGAATGCCGGTAGCAGACAAAGCAGCACGTGCGCGGCCAGGTACGCGGCCAGATTGCCCAGCCCTCCCTGCAACAACCCACCGATTTGTGAAACGACATCCATGACTTCCCTCATCCTTAATTCCAGCACCCAACCCCCTGGCACTTCGGGCACGGGCACCCGCTGACCGGCGAGCGCGGGACGGGCGGGAAGGCGAGCGATCCTTCCGCCTCCGAGACGAGCTGGCGCGTCAGCGTGATCAGCGTCGCGATGCACGGGGCGGCGAGCCGGTAGTAGACCATGACGCCGTCCTTGCGGTCGAGCACCAGCCCGGCATTGCGCAACGTCATCAACTGCTGCGAGACATACGGCTGGCGCTGACTGAGGATGGCGGTCAGGTGGCAGACACACGACTCCTCTACCGCGAGGATCTCCAGGATTTGCAAGCGCGTTGGGTGCGCCAATGCCTTGATCAGGTCGGCCTGCGCTTTGTAGACTTGGATGTCAAATTGAGGGGAAGGTGTTCACTGACCTTCGCAATAATCCGGGAGAGGGGGCTAGCGGGCTAACGCTTGGCCGCCTGTCGCCTGCCCACACGGGCGACCGCGAGGGATCGCCCCTACATACTGAGGAGATACGGGTTCACTCCAGCGGCAGGGTGAAACTGAAGGTCGCGCCCTGGCCCGGCTCGCTCTCGACCCAGATCCGCCCGCCGTGGCCCTCGACGATGTGCCGGGCGATCGCCAGGCCCAGGCCCGTGCCGCCTTTGCTGCGCGCGCGATCGTGTTTGTAGAAGCGCTCGAACACGCGCGCCTGCTCTGCTTCGGGGATGCCGGGGCCGGTGTCGGCGACGCAAACCCGCACGTCATCGCCATTCAGCCGCTCGGCGTACACGCTGATGATGCCGCCTTCGGGCGTGAATTTCACCGCGTTGTGCAACAGGTTGTTGAGGACGCGGCCCACCTGTTGTTCATCCATCAGCACACGGAGGCCGTCGGGTACCACCACGCTGATGTGCTGGCCTTTCAAGGCGGACTGCGGCAAGAGCGAGGTGACGCTGCGCCGCACCAGCGGTTCCAGGTCGGCCGGGACCAATTTCAACAGCACCTGGCCCGACTCGATCTGGGCCAGCTCCATCATCTCTTCGCTGAGCTGGATCAGGACCTGCACCTGGATCTGGATCCGCTCCAACATCCGTTGCGTGACCGCCGGGTCTCCGCTGCTGTTGCGCAGGGTTTGCGCGGCCAGGTCGATGTTGGCCAGAGGCGTGCGGAGCTCGTGGGAGATGTTGGCGACGAAATCCCGCCGGGCGCGGCCGAGCCGCTGCAACTCGGTCACGTCCTCGATCGCGACCGCCGCGTCGCCCCCCTCTGCCGTAGGCCCGCCCGCAGGCCCGCCCGCAGGCCCGCCCGCAGGCGCACCCACCGGCGCCACCCAGATGCGCAGGGTGCGGCCGTCGACGACGGCCTGGCGCACGATCGGCCGGTTGCCCGCGATCGCATCGAGCACGGCCTGGTTGAGCTCGTAATCGTGCACCAGGCTAATGAAGGTCTGGCCGATCGCCGGCTCGGCCGCCTCGAACATCTCCCAGGCGCTGGCGTTGGCCCACGCGATCTGACGGTCGCCGTCCAGGAGCAGCAACCCGTTGGAGGTCGCCGCGCCCAGGCCATCCAGATAGGCGCGCCAGCGCTGCAACGTGGCCGCGTCCTCGGCCTGAGCCGTCACGGCCTCCGCTCGCTCCCACGCCGCCCGACGTGCTTGCGCCACGGCCCGGCGCACCTGCCGCCGCTGCCAGAACAACGCAGCCAGGCACAGGATCAGCAGGCCGATCAGGAGATAGTCGAGAGCGTTCATATACAGAAACCAGGTTTGCCACTTGAGAAACCAGGTATCCTCTGCAATTTCCCGGGGGTAGATCCCCGCTGTGGCCGGTCTGTGACCGAGCCACCCGTGGCTCGGTCACAGACCGGCCACAGCCACCCCGGATTATTGAGAGGATACGAAACCAGGTTTCTCGGAGAAACCTGGTTTCTCAACCGATCTAACCCTCGAACCGGTAACCGATCCCGCGCACGGTGATGATGCGGACCGGTTCCGATGGGTTGGCCTCGATCTTCTCGCGCAACCAGCGCACGTGGACATCCACCGTGCGGCTGTCGCCGAAGAAATCATAGCCCCAGACGCGGGTGAGGAGCAGGTCCCGGGAGAGCACCGCGCCCTGATGCCGCATCAGCTCGGCCAGCAAACTGAACTCTTTGGGGCTGAGGATCAACTCCTCGTCGGCCAGAAACGCCCGCCGGCTGATCAGGTTCAGCACCAGAGCCTGCCCTGAGCCTGTCGAAGGGTCGCCCGACCGGAACTCGTCGCCCGCGCGGTGGGGGCTGGCCCGGCGCAACAACGCCCGGATGCGCGCCTGGAGCTCGCCGAGGCTGAACGGCTTGGTCATGTAGTCGTCCGCCCCGCTCTCCAGGCCGACGATCTTGTCCAGCTCGCCCGTGCGAGCCGTCAACACCATGATGGGTGTGTCGGAGCCCTGGCGCAGGCTGCGACACACCGTCAGCCCGTCCAGCTCAGGCAACATGAGGTCCAGGATGATCAGATCCGGACTCTCGGCCTGGGCCTGCTCCAACGCGGCCACGCCATCGGCAGCGGTCACCACCTCGTAGCCCACGTTGCGCAGGTTGAACGCGAGGGTGTCCAACAGCGTCGGTTCGTCATCCACCAGCAAGATCTTTTCTGTCATGGTTCACCAGGGGGCAGGGGGCAGGGGGCAGGGAGCAGGGAGCAGCAGGCGTCAGGGATCAGGCGTCAGGGATCAGCAATCGGCCGTCGGCCATCAGCCATCAGCGATCAGCCAGGCGCTAAGGACTGAGAATTAAATAACTTGGGCGAATCCCCCTTCATTTGCCGGAGCGATTGGGTAAGTTATCAAGTCCTTAGCCCTAAGCCGCCATCAGCCATCAGCGATCAGCCAGGCGCTAAGCCGCCATCGCCCATCGACGCGACCGCCGCGTCCAATACCCGCTCCGCCACTTCGCCCTTGCTGGCCAGAGGCAGGGCTTCCACGCGGCCGTCCGCGTAGAGCAACGTGATTTGGTTGGTGTCGCTGCCGAAGCCGCTGCCGGGATCGGTCACATCGTTGGCGACGATCATGTCGAGTCTCTTGGCGGCCAGCTTGGCGGTGGCGTTGGCCAACAGGTCCTGCGTCTCGGCCGCAAAGCCGACCACGACCGCGGGTCGGCCGATTTCGGCCCGCAGCGCGGCGACCTCGGCCAGGATGTCCGGGTTGCGGACCAGCTCGATGGTCAGGGCCGCCTGCCCTGGCGTCTTCTTGATCTTCTGCGCCGCGGGGTCAGCCGGCCGGAAGTCGGCCACGGCCGCCGCGCCGATCAGGATGTCCGTGGCCGGTGCGAGCGCCAGCACCGCGTCGCGCATCTCTATCGCGGTGCGAACCGACACGCGCTCGACGCCGTAGGGTCCCGGCACGGCCAGCGGCGCGTGGACCAGCGTCACTTCTGCGCCCAGGTCGCGGGCGGCCTCGGCCAGCGCGACGCCCATTTTACCGGAGGACGCGTTGGTGATGTAGCGCACCGGGTCGAGCGGTTCCTGCGTGCCGCCAGCGGTCACCACGACCCGCCGTCCCGCCAGCGGACCGCTGCGCGCCAGCACCCCGCGCGCAGCCGCCAGGATTTCGACGGGTTCGGCCATGCGGCCGGCGCCCAGCGCGCTCGAAGCCAACCGGCCCACACCCGGCCCCACCTGGACCGCGCCGCGTTTGCGCAGGGTTTTGGCGTGCGCCTGGGTCACCGGGTTGCTCCACATGTGCGACTCCATGGCCGGGGCCAGCACCAGCGGCGCCTCGGTCGCCAGCAGCGTCGCGGTGAGCAGATTGTCGGCCAGCCCCAGCGCCAATTTGGCCAGCGTGTTGGCGCTCAGTGGCGCGACGATGGCCAGATCCGCGGCCGCAGCCATGTGCACGTGCGGGATCGGGTCACCGCCGGGCGCGGTCCACATGTCCACCCGCGCCGGCCGGCCGCTCAGCGCGCTGAAGGTCAGCGGCCCGACGAAGCGCGTGGCCGCCTCGGTCATGATGACGTCCACCTGCGCGCCGGCCTGGGCCAGCTTGCTGCACAGGTCCGCGGCCTTGTACGCCGCGATGCCGCCGGTCACGCCGAGCAACACGCGTTTGCCGCTCAAAAGTTGATCGCTCACCCCCTCCTCCTCTCAATCCCAGATCAATATCATATCATAAAGATAAGGATCATAGCGCCGCGCGCCGTAGTCATAGAGCCCCAGCCCGATCTCGCGGCGCTGCCCCGTGAATTGCCGGTGCTCCAACTCCTGGAACTCGGCGGCGCCGCCTTTGACCATGAAGCCCACCAGCCCTCCGCTGATGGGTGACTGGCCGACCGGCCGCGGCCAACTGACCCGCTCCTGCCCGTCCACATACGGGGTCACCCGGGTCAGGCGCGACCACCAGGTCCAGTTGGTATCAGCGGTCGGCCTGGAGGCGGGATCGTTGAACTCCGCCAGCACGGTCTCCACTCGCATGTTCTAAAACTTGCTTGAAAAACCGTGATTCGCCCAACGGTCACGTCGTCACCTGCGCCCGTCACCACGAGTCAACGTCGTGACCCGCACAGCCTCGCAATACGACACACGGTGGTTAATCGCGCCGCCCAGGGCGTCAGATGGACGGCGATGTCAGGCTCGAGCCCCCGAACCGTGCCCAAAGCCACCAGCCCATAAGCCAAGCGTTTCTTACCCGAACAAATCGCGGTGCGTGCCGGTGCGCTCAACGATGATCTCGTCGTTCACTAGTTTATAGATGAGCAACCAGTCGGGTTCGATGTGACATTCGCGGCGGCCTTTGTAGTTGCCAACCAAAGGATGATCGCGTTGGCGCTCTGACAGTGGTTCTTCGTGGATGAGCGCCTTGAGAAGGGCCTTCAACTTCTCAAGGTCTTTGCCGCGGCGTTCTGCCAGCCGCAGGTCGCGCTCGAATTGGGTAGTATAGTTGGGCGTGCGCATCAGATCCCCAAGCGGGCGAACATATCGTCGGCATTCTCACAACGCACGATGTTCTCGCCAGCGTCGGTCTCCGCAAAGGTGCGTAGCGTCACTGCATTGGGGATGCGCACGTCGAAAGGCAGGCCGCGATTTAGCCGCACTTGCTGATAAAACAGGGTGATGGCTTGGGTCGCCGAAAGACCCAACTGCCCAAGCAGGTTTTCGACTTCATCCTTGAGAACCGGATCGACCCGCGCGCGGATCATAGCTGACTTATTCATGGACACCTCCGTACTGAATGGTAGTGTACCACGAATGGGATACAAGAGCAAGCGCGTCACGTGGGGCAGGGCTTCGGCTTGTCTTGTCGTTAACGGCGTCGCGCCTATCGCGGTAGGACAGCCAGTCACCCGACTGCCCCCGCACAGATCCTGGCGTGCGGAATTACCGCACCGGGCTTCCTTCGACGTTGCTCAGGACATGCTTCAGAAAGACTCGCTTTCGCAACGGCTTAGGCCGCCGAACGCGCCATTCTCGTCTTCGGGCGCGGTACGATCTTGGGTTTCACGATCCCGAACTGCTCGATGAGCGCCTGGAAGCCCGGCCAGGTGTAGCTGGTGCGTTGACTGCGCTGATTGAGCCAGCGGAAGAGATGGCGCAGCGCACCGTGGTAGAACTGCTGCAAGCTGG
>PHCA01000113.1 GCA_002842085.1 Chloroflexi bacterium HGW-Chloroflexi-1 | reverse complement strand
GCGGTCTCGTGCTTGCTCGATGAGTTCTACCGCGTCGGACGTTCCGTAGCTTGCCCGGATAGCCACCGCTGCCTTTGCGCTCAGTTGAAAGGCATTGATGCTCTCTGTCCGCTTGAGCGTGCCTTGCAGATAACGGCGGGTCAACTGGCTATAGAATCCGGTTTTAGTCACATCCCCCTCACTGCGCGCGAAATCTTGGATGAGTCGGATGAGCAACTCCTCAGCCGGTCGCTGTTGTTTACTCGCCACCTTGACGAATCGCTCCCAGGCCGGAACTGGTATGCTGATAGTGACTGTAGCACCGTCCATTACGATCTTCTCCTTCGTATCGTGTCTGACACGTATTGTACCAGGTAGAGGCAAAGAACACAATCTGTTCCTGGACCGACGCGTCTGTTGCTTCGCGATACCTGGCATAGCTCTTGGGGGCTTCACGCTGCCAACCTGTATCCCAGGCCAGGCACGTTGATGATCAACATAGACTGCTCGGCGTGCGGCTCCAGCCTGGCGCGCAGCCGTTTGACCAGGCTTTCGATCTGATAATCGTAGATCTCGCCCCGGCACTCGGGCCAGACTGCGGCAGCGATCTCGTCTTTGGCGCACACCTGCCCGCGACGCCGCCAGAGCAAGGTCAACAGGGCGCGCTGTTTGGCCGAAAGCTGGACCGGGCAGCGGTCTATCCAGACGTCGCCGGTCGCCTCATCCAGCACCAGCTTCGGGAAGTGCGTCGTTTGCAGCGTGGCGTTGGGGTCGCGGAAGATGAAGGCCGCGCCCGCGATCTCGATCACGTCGCCGTCGTGCAGCCGGTCCGGCGCGGTCAACCGCTGGCCGTTGAGGGTGGTGCCGTTGGTGCTGCCCAGGTCGCGGAGGATGAAGCCGCCACTCGCGGGGGCATCAGGAGGCGCCGAGGAAGCAGGCGCGGCAGAGTCGCCCCCACAAGCGATCTCGGCGTGCCGCCGTGACGCGCGCGGTCGGCGATGACCACGTGACACTCCGCCCCGCGGCCGAGCAGGGTGAAGGGCGTCGCCAGGGGGATTGCCCGGCCCAGGGAGTCAACCAGGTGGGAGACGCTAAGGTTATCCATGACAAATCGTCTCGCAATGGAGCCCTACGATCTGAACGTCGTAGCCTGCCGCAGCCCCCGGTCTCAGGCTGCGTGCGTTCAGGCCGCAGTATTTAGCGAAAAATCCGGTTACATCGGTATCACGCCCCATGCCCCACGCCCTCACCGCCTCTGGTATACCAGCGTCAACTTCGGCCGCAGGTTCGGGTTCTCGTATTCCCCCGCGTAGATCCACAGGTGCGCCATGCCGAAGCTGTCGTCGGTCAGGCGCAGGGCCAGGCCGAAGTTCGGTTGCCCGGCCAGCCATTCACGCACGGCGGGGGTGATGTCCAGGTCGAGCCAGCCCTCTTTCGTCAGCAGCGTCGTCAACGTGACCGTGATGAGCGGCGCGCTCGCGTGGTCCACGTCCGGCGCCAGGCCGGGCGTGCTCCACGGCGTTTCGTAGGTGGCCGTCGTCACGTCCCAATCAGCCAGGATGCGATGGACGGCCACGGTGGCGAAGCGGTTTTTCTCGGTCTTCCAGGGGACGGTGTAGAGGCTCAAAGTGGCGGTGAGCAGCTCCGTGTTCGCCGGCCTGGGTCGTCACGGTCGCATCCACCATGCGCGCCACGCCGAAATCGCTTAGCACGGGATCGTTCAACCGGCCGCCGGCCAGGAGCACATTGGAAGGTTTCACGTCGCGGTGGATGACGCCTTGCCGGTGGGCGTAGTCCAGCGCGCCAGCCAGGGCCGCGACCAGGGAGATGGCCTCCGCGGGTGCGAGCGGCTGCGGCCGGTCAGCCAACGCCGCCTGCAACGACGGCCCGTCCACCAACTCCATGACGAGGTAATGAAGCTCGCCCTCGCTGCCGTGATCCAGCACTTTGACGATGTGGGGGTGATCGAGCTGGCTGGCAGCGGCGGCCTCGCGGCGGAAACGCGCCAGGAACCCCGCATCGCTGGTCAGATGGGGGTGAAGGAGCTTGACGGCCACCGGCCGGCCGTCAGGCGCCAGGCCGCGGTAGACCTGCGCCGTCGCGCCCTGGCCCAGCCGCTCGATCAACTCGTAGGGGCCACTGGATGTAAGGAGCAGGTTCGCCATGGGTGACGGCCTCCGGGGGAGTGAACACAAAACGATCCAATGACGCCGTTATACTAACCGCACGCTGAATTCTTGAAATTACCCACGGAGCCACAGAGGCCACGGAGATTTGGGGAGCTTGCTCCGTGCCCTCCGTGCCTCTGTGGTGAAAATTTGACGTCCCGCTCAGGGCGGGGCTCAGGACAGGGCTTGCGGTCATGGGGTCGCCGCCTGCGGTTTTGCGAGCACTGCCCTGGTGTTCACTTTACCCGCCCAACTCCACGCACCGCGTCCGGTAGTACAGGTAGTCCTGATAAGGCACTTCCTCAGGCACGCCGTGGTCGCACGTGGGGATGTAACCGCCGCGCGCCCGCATGGCCGGTAAAATGTACTCCAGGTGAGCGTCGATCGCCGCCCGACCTTGCGCCAGCACCCGTTTGTCGATCCCGCCGAACAGCGCCAGCCCAGGATACTGCCGCCCGATAGCCACCACATCGCAGCCCGACGCCACCTCGAACGGGCTCATCACGTCCATCCCGATGGCTTCGATGTAAAGCGGGATGACCGGCACAGCAAAACCATCCGTGTCAATATGGACATGGAGGCGCCGCGTCTTGTCGATCTGCCGCGCCTTGACGTTGTTTATGTACTGCTGGTAGTAGGGGAAGAGGAACTCCTTGATCATGCGCGGCGAGATGAGTGGGCCGTGATTGTAGCAGATGTCCTCACCGAAGTAGACCTGGTCCAGCGTCACATACTGCTGGTGCCGCGCCGTGACGGCCTCCACCAGCTCAAGCCAGGCACGCATGCAGGCATGGACCAGTTCCGGCTGGTCGTAGAGGGCATAGAGCAGCTCCACGGGTCCGATCAGGCTCCGCAGGTACATGTAGCCGCCGATGACGTCCTGGCAGATCATCATCCCCTGCGCCGCGGCGGCCTGCGCTTGGGCCATTTGCTCGGGCAGATCGGCATAGCGCTCCGGCGACGTGGGGTTCATACGCCAGAGGATGTTCTCCTCCCAGGTTCGCAGGTCCTTCACCGGGTGATCCAAATAGGTCGGCATGAAGCCGTCGCGCCGGCCCTTGAAATAGAGAACCTGGCGCCCGGCGTGATCCTGCGCCAGCTCGTACTCGCCCCGATCCTCCAGGACGACGGTGGGAAACGCGGGCGCCAGGGGCGCCTCGCACCACCCGCACTGTCCCAGGTGGTGATCGGCCGGCGGGTCGTAGTCGAACAGCTCGGCGTAGGGCACATCCTGGGGCATCCCTTGCTCGCGCCAGCGGTCCAAACAAAAATACCCGAATTCCCGCCTGAAGAGGGGGATGCCGGGCTTGCGGGCATAGGTATCGCGCAGCCTGGCCGCGCTCTCGACCATCCGCGCGCGCGGCGCCAGGGCGTGTACGCCATCCTGAATTGTCTCAACAGTAGTGTCGCTCATATGACCTCCTCAGTCTCCCACAGTAATGCTGTATTTCATGCAAGGCGCGGTCCAGTCGTTGGGGTCTTTTGGGAAAAGACGCGGCAGGGTAACCACGACTTCGCCGGTTTCCCGGTCTTCGTAAACCCCCCAGTTGGAGAGTTGAAACGGCGATTCAAGTTCTCCCGCCATGCGCGTGTCAATTACAGTGACGGTTTCCCGCTTCACGCCCGGATTTTCCTCGTCTATTTCGGCAATGACCAGAGGATACCGCGGCCACATGCCAGCGGGATTGAAGGGCGAGATATTGGCTATCCAGTAAAGTCGTCCATTTGAATGGCGAATAAGGATCGAATAACTGGCAGAAGAATACAAGACCCCACCATCACTGTAACGAAGAGGCTCCGCTTCGCTCCAGGTTCTGCCGCCATCCCGAGAGATAGCCAGCCATTTATAGCCGGGAATATCCGGCTCCCCATAATTGCTGGCTCGGCAAATGCATATGATCCTTTTGTCCCTGAGCTCGGCCACCGCCGGCTCGTCCAATCCTTCCGTGGAGCGAGATGGGGCTATTTTCACCGGTTGCGAGGTCTCCCATTCCAACGAGGAGTTGTCCTTCCATTTTCCGATGAGAAAGACGGCGTCAAAAAACCAGGGAATATTTTTCTCCTGATGGGGTGTATAAAGTTTTTCTCTCCTGGCATCGAGGATTGGTACCGTAAGCGGCACAAGAATTTCACCGGAAGAGGTTTTGATGGGTGAATTTCCAATCCAGGCGGAGTTTTTACCACGGAACACTCCCTTGAAAGGATGGTCGCCATCAAACTCCTCGCCCGTCTCGATTACCGGTTTCCACGCAGTGAAGGTTCTGCCTTCATCGTTGGAAACCTGATAGAAGAAACGCCTGTATACCAGGCCGGATAGCACCCACGAATCATCGGCTCGTATGGGGGTGTGCAGGGGTGTGCAGTTGAAACAGCAAAAGGCGATTTTCCCTTGCATCAAGGAATGCCGGGCCTACCCCGGCAATGATAACTCTATCTCCCTCTTTATCGCAAGTACCCAGCAATTCCGGCTCGTTCCACGTTCGACCGTTATCCTCGGAAAACCGACGATAGGTGACATCCGGCCGATCGCTGGAGCTTTGTTCGTGATAAATTTGCATGAGGCGCGGTCGCTTTGCTGAACAGTAATGAGCCGAGCCAAAAATGGCCGCCCCCGGTCTTGTAACTGGAATCCAAACCGCTTTCCGTACTTTCATTTTTTCTCCTTGCACTTTCTGGGCTGCGGCTACTCTGTCCAGTATTCGGCTCCCGGCAGGCTGCCATCCATGACGTACCCGCCGTCGATGGTCAGCACCTGCCCGGTCATGTAGCGGGCGTCATCGGAAGCCAGGAATACGACCCCGGCCGCGATCCACTCTGGCTGGGCAATCTCCTTCAGCGGCACACGCTGGAACAAAGCCCGTTTCACCGACTCGGTGTACATCGGGGTTGTCAGCTCGCTGTAGGTAGCGCCCGGAGCCACGCAGTTCACCAGGATCTTGTAGGGCGCAAGCTCGGTGGCCATGGTGCGCGACATGGCCTCGATGCCGCCCTTGGCTGCCGTATAAGGGCCTGCCTGCGGCTCAGACAGGGTGGCATGAATCGAAGACATGTTGATGATGCGACCGCCCTGCTGCTGCGCGATCATCACTCGGGCGGCAGCGCGGGAGCAGAAGAAGACGCTGGACAGGTTGTTGCGGATGATCTTGTGCCAGACGTCATCGCTGAGCTGCCAGAACGACCCCTGTGAGATGATGGCGGCGTTGTTGACCAGAATGTGCAGACCGCCCAGTCTTCGGACGGTTTCGGCGACCATCTGATCTACCTGTGCCGAGTCGCCGACATCGCAGCGAATGGCAGCGCTGCGGCGTCCCAGGCCGGCGATCTGCTGCGCGACGGCCTCTGCCTTTTCGATCTGTACGTCGGCAATGACGACGTCAGCGCCTTCCGCGGCCAGAGCAAGCGCAATGGCCCGCCCGATTCCGGCCGCTCCGCCGGTGACGATAGCGTTTTTCCCTTGAAGTTTCACAGTAGCCTCCTTTGTCTGCTGGTTTGTTGAGTCTGAGTGTGCACGGATCCTGCGCATCGCGCCGCATCTGCGGTCATGCGGGAATTAAGATGATCTTGACTCCTTGTCTGTTTCGAGCTCGTTCGAAACCCGCTGCCCATTCGTCGAGTGGCAGCACATCCGTGACAAGCGGCCGGGTCTGTACCTTGCCCTGCTCCAACAGCCGGATGGCATGGCGCCACGAGGCCGATGTCGAGGCAAAGGAGGTCAGGATGTCCACTTCCTTGAAGACAGCCTGGTCGTAGTCGAGCTCGACGCGTTTTCCGAAAAGGCCAAGCTGGAGGAACTGGCCACGCCGCCTGACAAGCTCGAAACCCAAGCGCGCTGCCGCGCCTGCGCCCGAACACTCGCAGACGACATCGGCTCCAACGCCACGCGTGAGCCGGTCAACCAGGGCCTTCGGTGAGTCGTTTTCCACAGCCACGGTGTCGTGCGTGCCCAGTCGCCGCGAGAGCTCCATCCGGTCGGTATCGGCGGCTGTTCCGATCAGCACCACGTGCGCGCCCTGGGCAACCGCGATCTGCGCGGTGAGCAGACCGATGGCGCCTGGTCCCAAAACAACCACAAGGTCTCCGGGGCGGACGGTCGCCCTTTCCAGGAGGCCATGCGTACAACACGCGAGCGGCTCCACAACCGCGCCCGCGATGAAGTCAACGTTGTCGGGCAATAGGCGAGGGTTGCACGCCGGCGCCAACACGTAACGCGCAAAGGCGCCGTTGGCGCCACTTCCCACCGACTTGCGCTGCGGACACAAGTTCCATTGTCCGCTTCGGCACAGCTCACACACGCCGCAAGTGCTGAAGTAGACCAGGCTGACTACGCGTTGGCCGACCTGCCACTCGGTCACATCGGGCGCCGCCTCGGCGATGACGCCGCTGAATTCGTGCCCCATAATCACAGGCGGATTGACGAGATACTCGCCCGCCTGGATATGCAAATCGGTCCCGCAAATGCCGCACGCCTTGACTTCCACAATGACGTGCCCGGGCCGCAGTGTTGGCTCAGGTGTGTCTCCGATATGCGCAGAGACGCCTCTGCGGGACAGCGCTTGCTAGCCGATCAGGTCGCGGGAGAACTCGGAAAGAATCTCGGCGCCGGACGGCGTCACGAGGACGTTGTCTTCGCAGCGCATGCCTCCCCATCCCTCGATGTAGATGCCAGGCTCCACGGTGGTCACCATGCCTGCCTCGAGGGGCGCCGTAACCGCCGGATGCAGGAAGGGTTCCGGCTCATGGTAGCGCAGGCCGATGCCATGTCCGGTGTGATGGATAAAGTATGCGCCCAGCCCGCGTTGTTCAAGCAGGTCGCGCGCCGCCTTGTCTACCTGGTTCGCAGGTGTGCCGGGCCCGATGGCGGCAATTGCGAGTCGCTGTGCCTCGACTACCGCGCTCCAACGGTCGAGATCCTCCTGGTGAGCCGGGCCAGCCACGCGCGTGCGGGTCAGATCGGCCCACCAGCCGTCAGCTACGACGGCCAGTTCGAGCAAGGCCATGTCGCCCGGCGCCAGACGACGCTGAGTGGAGAGCAGATGCGGCTTGTAGGCCGCGGCCGCTCGCGGACCCGACATCACCGAGGCCCATGCCCTTGCCACCTTCACGCCCTTGTAGCCGGCGCCACCGACCAGAACGGCGGCCTCCACTGACGCCACGATTTCGACTTCACTGCGCCCCGGCACGACATTCTCGCGGAAGGCCTGGAGCGCAAGCCGTGCAATCTCGTGCGTCAGACGCAGGCGCTGGACCTCCAGCGGCGTTTTGCGTGCACGCAACCTGTGAATCAGATCAGTTGCGTCCGCCAGGCCAGCGCCGAAGGTCCGCTGCAAGATACCGAGGGTGACGCCCGCGATAACGCTCGGCTCCGCAGCTACATAGGGTGCGGCCACGAACTCGAAGCTGCCTTCATAGCCGACGCGGCGTCCTGCCAGCCCCAGGCCGCGCGCGATCTGCCCCAGGATGCGAGCGATGCTCTCGAACGGATCACCGCTGTCAACCAGGCCCCAGGGAAATGTCCGGATATCGCTGACCCAGCCTGCTCGCGCCAGCTCATTCTCGGCGACTGGCGCCACAAGCACCGGTTCTCCCTCGACGGGGAAGACCAACAGGGCAAAACCATTCATGGGCCAGTACCCGCTGAGCAGCAGAACGTTTTCAGGCAGGCGACAGACGACGGCGTCCAGTCCGGCCGCCTGCAGCGCCGCGCGTGTTCGGTTCATTCGTTCGGTATCTTCTGCTATTGACATGGTTCACCCCCTGTAGGTATCTTCTCAATCATCCGGGGTAGGGGCATGGCCTTGCGCCTGCCCGCCTGGGCGACCGCAAGGGTGCGCACCTACAGATTGAGTAGGTATCTTCTCAATCATCCGGGGTAGGGGCATGGCCTTGCGCCTGCCCGCCTGGGCGACCGCAAGGGTGCGCACCTACAGATTGAGAAGATACCATCCTCCGTCGAGTTATGCCGTTATCCCGTCTCGGACCAACCTCATGGCCATGTCCGCCCATTCCCAGAGCCGCTGCGGCTGGTAGCGCACGGTGCTGATGTCCTTCAGGATAAGCTCGACCGGGCAGCCGTGGCGGGCGCACGCCTCCAGGGCGCCACGGAGATCTCGCTCCACACTCTCGGGGTCCCAGGTGTCGAAGGCGAGGAATGCCGGGCTGGGCTTGCGCGAGAAGACGAAATCCCGCCCGATGCGCTCAGCGCCACGCTCGACGTTCACCCACGGGCTCATGGAGATCTTCCTCACGTGCGGGAGGCGCCGGATCAGTTCGATCTTCGTGTGCAACGGCTCGCAGCACCCGTAATAGCCGAGGCCGAACCTCTGATACCACCGCACCGCGTAGTCGAGGTCGAACTCCTTGTGCATCGTCGGGGAGACAGACGAGAAGATTTGGGCCATGCCATACGTCCAGGTATCCTTCGCCCTTGGCCGGCGCGGGTCGAAACCGGCAGCAGGGAGCTCATCCGTGTACGCGCCCGTGCAGTGGACCCTTCCCTGCCCGTACGCCAGCAGTCCCTTCTCTTCGAGATCGTCGAGCCTGGCGAGATACGCATCGGTGAGCCGGGAAATGATCCGGTGCATGAACTCGGGCCGGTCGGCCAGGTCGTAGAGCACGTTTTCTGCCCCGCGCCAGGTAACGATCGTGTCCCATGGCGCGAATGCTGCCGATACCCCCTGCATCCGCACGGCGAGAATTCCGTCGAAGACCTCCCGCGCCTTCTCCTCTGCTTCTGCCGTCGCCCCCTCGTCGAGGAGGCTCCCTTCATAACGGATTTTCTCGAGGTCTTCTTCGGTCCTGAGCTGATCGAGGTAACAGTGGCCCACTACGTCATTCTGCGGATCGCTCACCGCCGTTCGCTCCAGCCTTTGGATCCCGAAGCCGCCGCCGCGGATGACCATGGGTACCTCAACTACGGGCTCCACCACCATGTCCGCCCGCATGTGTCTCCAGGAATACAACGTTCTGCGGAGTGTCGTCTCGATCCCCCGGCAGAAGTCATCCTCGGTCTGGGGTGTCAGCTCCCCGGCCACCTCCATCTCGTTCCAGCAGACCTGGTCGATCATCACCATCGGGCGGACGGGTGTCAGGCCGTTCAGCGCCTTCCACCGCGAGATGGTCTCCTGCTGGGCAGGCAAGGCTGCTATCTCTGCAACTTGCCTGCCCAGGCCCCTCAGCACGCCTCGGTCTCTCGGGCTGACTGGCATCGTTTACCTCCATCCTCGATTATCTCAAAAATCAATAGTTCGGAAAGAAGAGCTCTTTCTACAAAGATATTTAAACCCTCCTGCTGGAGTTTACCTCCGTCGGCGACCAGCGTTTGGCCGGTACTGTCGAACGTCACCGTATAGCTCTTGCGGCTGTCCAGACCCTTCGGGCGGAAATGGCAAGGCTCCGGCGTATCCGTGAGCTTGAAAATCCCTGCTATCGCCCGGGAAGCATCCTGAGCGGCATATTCCAGCACACAGTAATCCGACTTAGGCGCCTTGTCCAGTTCCACAATCGGCGTATGGTGATAAGCCTTGCAGGTCGGCAACAGGGGAGCGACGAACTCCTTGTACAGATTGACGTAGTGAATGACTTTGTGCAGGACTTCGTCCGGGATGTGCTCCTGGGAGATTCCCAACCCCGAGAGAGCGAATTTCCCGAAAAGCAGTATTCGCAGAGCGGTGTCCAGCGCCTCTTGTTCCACCTTCCCTATTCCAAAGAAAAGCATTCCCAATTCCGGCGGCAACATCATGCTCATCCCGTTTGCTATCTGGATAGTCCGGGGCGGCCTCCATTCATCGGTAAGCTGAGTCCAATGCGTTCTGGAAAGCATTCCCAAATCGTTCCGGCCGCCCCCGCCGCAGCAATTTTCGATCAGGAGACGGGGATATCGGCTGCGCAGCCGGTCCAGTATCCCGTAGAGCGCCTCGTAGTGTCTCCACATGGTATTTTCGAGGAACCCGTCCGTTTCTCGCTCGCCTAACTCCACGGCCATGGGGGCGCCATCCAGCCGCAGGATGTCGAGCGTGTATCGCTCGATCAGACGGCCCAA
>PHCA01000112.1 GCA_002842085.1 Chloroflexi bacterium HGW-Chloroflexi-1 | reverse complement strand
GATTGCGGCAATCCGAGATTGCTTCGCAAAAAACGCTCGCAATGACACGGCGGCTGAGTAGTTACCCCTATTGTAACTTTAGATGGGCGATTTGTCAATGTGAAATTGGCGGCTTGGGCGTTTCGCGATTATAATCGGGCTGAGAAATAGAGCCGCTGTTAGACCCATCAGGAGGAACAGATGCCGACTCTGGAAGTAACCTTGAGCGAACCGGCTTATGTCGTGTTGGAACAGACCGCCTGTGAGCGCCGGCAGCCAGTCGAAGCCATCGTACGGGATGCGTTGAGTATATTTCTGCGTTTACCCAAACCGGAAACAGCGGAGGGCAGCGTTGCTCCCGCTGCAGCTACTGGCGCCTGGCGGCGGGCTGGAATCCATATCGAGGCCAAGGCCTGGCGGGCCATGCCCGCAACGGTGCGTCGTCGCTATGGGAGCGAGTTTGTGGCTGTCCATAACGGTCAGGTCGTTGACCATGACCCTGACCGCCTGGTACTCTATCGCCGTGTGCATGAGCGGGTAGGAAATGTTCCAGTGCTGATCACGCCGGCCGATGCGCCATCGCCGCGTGAGTTTTGGATTCTCAGCCCCCACTTTGAGCGTGCTCAATGAGCGACGGCTATTCACACATCACCTGCTACTTCCCACCCAGCCCGGCCCTGGAGCTCCATCTATGTGCTCCCGATAGTATGCAGCGCTGTGGTCCACTGCCAGCTCTGGTAGACACAGGCGCCGATATGACGCTGATTCCTCTCACGCATCTTGAGCAGATCGGCGCCCCCGAGTTGGATGAAGCCGGATTGCGTAGCCACTGGGGTGATTACACCCCAATGACGACCTATCTGGTGGACATCCAGTTCAGCACCGGTATACTGCCCGGCATCGCGGTCGTCGGCGATCTATACGGCAATGAGATCTTGCTGGGCCGGAACGTTTTGAACAAGATGCTGTTATTGATTGATGGGCCGTGTCAGATTACGGATGTTTTGACACGTTGTCCGCGCGGGTTGGCATGAGTACAGCAAAGAGCCTTGTGCGGCTTGTTGCCCAGCCAACGCCGCGTAAGGAGCCATTTCGAGAATTGAGGTAGGAAAGTCTATGAAGCGGTCGTTGCCGGTTACCATCTTATTAATGCTGTCTTTGATCTTGATCACGGCCGGGTCCGTTCTGGCGGCGCCGCGCGCCCAGGAGCAGCGGCCTGTCCTGGCCCAACCGGAGCAGGACGCGGCGGTGCGCGGCGTCGTGCAGCTCGTCGGCACGGCGGTGCATTCCCAGTTCCTGCGTTACGAGCTTTACTATGCGCCCTGGCCGCTGCCATCCGATCAATCCTGGATTTTCATCGGCGACGTGCACAATCAACAGCAGCCGTTGGGTTTGCTGGGCGCCTGGGATTCCCGCTCGGTGCCCGACGGCGCGTATGTGCTCAGAGTGCGCGTGGTGAAGCAGGATGGCAACTATCTGGATGGTGACCCGCGCCGCGTCCTGGTGACCAACACCCGGGTGCCGGACACGCCCACCCCGGCCGTCACCGCCGCGCCCACCGAGATTCCGACCCCACTGCCGCCCACAGCCACCATCGTGGTGGCCGTGCCTACGGTGGAGATCGTGACCTCCGCGGAAACCCCCACCCCGGAGCCGGGCGCCATACCGATCTTGCCCGCTGCCGGCACGGATGGCGATACCGGCGGCGCCGCGTTGCCTGCGGTGGGCGATCTCTTCGACAGCGCACGCCTGCTCTATGTGGCCCGGACGACGGCCATCTACACGACCGGCCTCTTTGTGGCCCTGGGCTTGTTCTTCGGCGTCAAGGCGTTGCTCTACTGGCTGTGGCAGAAGATCAGGCCCTGAACGGTTGACGCCGTCGGCCGGGTTCGCGCATTGGGCTTCAGGACGCAAAACGTACGCGGCGGCGCAGGGACGCTTTACGTTTTGCGTCTTTCTTTTGCGGGTATCTTCTCAATTTTTCGGGGTGGCTGTCGCTTGAGAGGATACTTTTGCAGATGTCGAAAGGGTGGGATGGACAAGATCAGATCCTGGTTGGGGCGCCGTGGGACCCCGAGCACGCGCGCCGCGCCGCGCAAAATGATCGTGGGCCTCGGTAACCCCGGCCCGGAATACGCGCGCAATCGGCACAACATCGGTTTCCAGGTGGTGGATCTGTTGGCCGAGCGACACGGTATGGCGTTCGATAAGTTCCAGAAGCGAGCGCGGCTGGCCATTGGCAATATCGTGCTGCCCGATGGCGCGGCTTGGCGCGTTCTGCTGGCGAAACCGATGACATATATGAACGTCAGCGGTGAGGCTGTGAGCAGCCTGGCCGCGTTCTACAAGATCGCCCCGGCCGATATCCTGGTGGTCTGTGATGATCTGGACCTGCCGGTGGGCCGCATCCGGCTGCGGGCCGGTGGCGGTTCGGGCGGGCAACGGGGAGTCCAGTCGATCATCAGCCGCCTGGGCGCCCAGGAGTTCCCGCGCCTGCGGGTGGGCATTGGCCGGCCGCCGGGGCAGATGGACGCGGCGGCCTACGTTTTGCAGAACTTCTCGCCGGAACAGGAGTCCGAGATGGCTTTCGTGCGGCCCAAAGCCGCGGACGCCATCGAGGTGTGGTTAGCGCAAGGGGTCGAGACGGCGATGAATCAGTTCAACGCCGGGGGACCGGGGACCGGGTGAGATGAAGCTCAGCGGTCTACTCGATTTCGGCCAGATGTTGCCAGCCTTCGACGACCTGGTGGCGGCCTTACAGGCTGGCGCCCCGCTCCGCGAGCCGTTGGGGCTGTATCACGCGGCCAGACCCTACTTGACCGCGTTGCTGGCGCGCGGCCTGAAACGGCCCCTGGTGGTGGTCACCCAGCGGAGCAGTCGCGCTCGCCAATGGGTCGATGAGCTGCGGACCTGGCTGCCGGACGAAATCCCGGTGCACTTCTTCGCCGACCCGGACGCGCTGCCCTACGAGCGCATCCCCTGGGCGCCTGAGACCCGCCAACGCCGCCTGGAAGCGTTGGCGGGGTTGATCACCTGGAAAGATGCTGCCCCGGTGTCTGCCCAGGGCGCCCCTACATTTGCGCCGGTGGTCGTCGCATCGGCTCGGGCGTTGGTACAGATGACGCTGCCGGTGCGGGAGCTGCGCATCGCCCTGCGCCCGGTGCGCCAGGGCCAACTGTTCGATTTGCAAAGGTTCCTGGCTTCCTGGGTGGGGCTGGGCTACGAGTCCGCGGCGGTGGTGGAAATCCCTGGCCAGTTCAGCCGGCGCGGCGGCATCGTGGACATCTGGCCAGCCAACCTGCGCCAGCCACTGCGCATCGAGCTCTTTGGCGACGAGATCGACAGCCTGCGCACCTTTGATCCCTCGACCCAACGCACGGTGGCGCGGGTCGAGCAAGCCTGGATCGGCCCGGCCAGCGAAGCGTTGCCCAAGCTCGGCGAATGGGCGAGCGAGAAGCTCGCCGCGCTGGACCTGTCGGTGTGCCATCCGCCCGCGCGCATCGAGTACGAGCGCGAGATCGCCGAGCTGGTGGCCGGCGGTGGGTTCCGCAACCTGGAATGGTACATCCCCTATCTCTACAGCCAGCCGGCCAGCCTGTTGGACTACCTGCCCCCCGCGGGATGGCTGCTGTTGGACGACGCCGCGGAGGTCGTCGCCGCGCTGGGTGACCTGGAAGGGCAGGCCATCCAACTGGCCCGGGATTTGGCCGCGGCGGGCGATGTGCCGCCGGATGCCCTGCCGAGCTACTTTGGTGTGGCGGCGCTGCGCGCCCGGCTCGCTGATCGCGCGCCCTTGCTCCTGGGTAACAGCACGTTCGATGGGTGGGCCGGGGCAGACGAGGCCCCGTTGGCGAGCGCCTTTGCCGGGGGACCGCGCTATGGGGGGCAGTTGCGCACCGCGCTGGCCGACATCGAGCGCGGCCTGAAGCAAGGGGCCCGGGTGGTGCTGGTCAGTCGCCAGGCGTCGCGGCTGGCCGAGCTGCTGGGCGAGGCGGGCCACGCCATTGTGCCCGCAGAGGATGCCCCGGCCCTGCCTCCGCCAGGACTGACGCTGGTCCAGGGGGTCATGGAGGAAGGCTGGCGGCTCAATTGTGGATTTCGGATTTCGGATTTCGGATTGAATCACACTCCCGAATCCGAAGCGTCTGAGGAGAATGAAGAATCCGCAATCCCAAATCCGCAATCCCAAATTCGCAATTCGCAATCCGCACTCCTCTGGTTCCTGACCGATGCGGAGCTTTTCGGTTGGGGCAAGCCGAAGCCGCGCCGGCCGCGGCGCACGCGCGCGGTGGCGCCCGAGGTCTTCTTTGCTGACGTGAGTCCGGGCGACTACGTGGTGCACATGGAACACGGCATCGGCCAGTTCCAGGGCTTGTTCAAGATGGTGCTGGACGGGGTCGAGCGGGAGTATCTCAGGATCGACTATGCCAGGGAGGACCGCCTCTTTGTGCCGGTGCACCAGGCCGACCGGCTCGCTCGCTATGTCGGAGCCGGTGATGGCACGCCCGCGTTGCACCGGCTGGGCGCCTCTGACTGGGAGCAGGTCAAGGCGCGGGCCAGGCGGGCCGTGGCCGAGATCGCCGACGATCTGCTGGAGCTCTATGCGGCGCGGGAGGTGGTACAGGGGCACGCCTTCAGCCCCGACGCGCCCTGGCAGGCCGAGTTGGAGGCCAGCTTCCCCTACGTCGAGACCGAAGACCAGTTGGTGGCCGTCGAGGCGGTCAAGCACGACATGGAGCAACCCCGCCCCATGGATCGGTTGATCTGCGGCGACGTGGGCTATGGCAAGACGGAGGTGGCGCTGCGGGCGGCGTTCAAGGCGATCATGGACGGCAAACAGGTGGCGGTGCTGGCGCCGACCACCGTCCTGGCGCAACAGCACTACACCAACTTCATGCGTCGTCTGGCCGCCTTCCCGGTTACCGTGGACATGTTTTCGCGTTTTCGCACCCCGGCGCAGCAGGCGCGTGCGTTGGAAGGGATGGCGAGCGGACAAGTGGATCTGGTTATCGGCACCCACCGTTTGTTGAGCAAGGATGTGGTCTTCAAGGACCTGGGGTTGCTGGTCGTGGATGAGGAGCAGCGCTTTGGCGTGTCGCACAAGGAACGCATCAAGCAGATGCGCACCGAAGTGGACGTCTTGACCCTGACCGCGACCCCCATCCCGCGCACCCTGCACATGAGCTTGACCGGCGTGCGCGACCTGAGCACCATCGAGACCCCGCCCGAGGAGCGGATGCCCGTCAAGACGTTCGTCGGCGAGTACGACGAGACGCTGATCCGCCAGGCGGTGCTGCGAGAGTTGGACCGCAACGGTCAGGTCTACTTCGTGCACAACCGCGTCCAGGGGATCCAACAGATGGCGGCCCGGCTTGCCAGGATCGTGCCGGAGGCGCACAGCGCCATTGGCCACGGCCAGATGCCCGAACGGGAGCTGTCGTCCGTGATGCTGGCGTTCGTCGAAGGTGAGTACGACATTTTGGTGTGTACCAGCATCATCGAGAGCGGGTTGGACATCCCCAACGTCAATACCATCATCATCAATCGCGCCGACCAGTTCGGCCTGGCGCAACTTTACCAGTTGCGCGGCCGGGTGGGCCGTTCGGCGACGCGGGCTTACGCCTACCTGTTGGTGGACAAGTACAAGACGCTGACCCACGACGCCCGCCGCCGGCTGGAGGCGATCCAGGAGGCCAGCGAGCTGGGCGCCGGCTTCCGCATCGCCATGCAGGACCTGGAGATCCGCGGCGCCGGCGAGCTGTTGGGCGCGCGCCAGCACGGCCACATCGCGGCGGTCGGCTTCGATCTGTACACGCGGTTGCTGGCGCAAGCCGTGCACGAGGCGCGCGCGCGCGCGGGTGGCTGGGCGGGCGAGCGAGAGCCGGAAGCCGGCCGCAACCTGCTGGAGGACCCTCTTGCACCGACGGTCACCCTGGATCTGAACCTGCCCGCCCGCATCCCGGAGGACTACGTGCCGGAGGTGGTGTTGCGGTTGCAGCTCTACCGCCGGCTGGCCGGCCTGACCACCCTGGAAGCGGTGGACGAGATCGCCCAGGAGTTCAGCGACCGCTTCGGCCCGGCGCCGGAACAGGTCCGGAACCTGCTCTACATCGTCCGGGTCAAGGTGTTGGCGGTGAACGCGGGGGTGGAGGCGATCAGTCAGGAGGACGACCAATTGCTGTTCAAATCTACCGGTTTGGAGGCGGTGGATCGGCTGGCATTACAGGTCCGTTTGAAAGCGCAAGGTGTGCCGGCGCGGGTGGCTCGGCGGGGTATCTGGTTGACGATCCGTGAGGATGACGTGTGGCAGCGAGACCTGATCAAGACGCTGGAGGCGATCCGTTGAGCGACTGTGGGTAACGTGTGGGAATAATGTGGGAATAGTGTGGGATTGGTAACTATTCAGCCGCCGTGTCATTGCGAGCGTTTTTTGCGAAGCAATCTCGGATTGCCGCAATCGAGATTGCCGCAATCTCCTGGCACTGAACGCGGGGATTGCTTCGTCGGCAAAAAACGCCTCCTCGCAATGACAAGCTGAGTAGTTACTGGGATTGTATCTTCTCAATTCTTCGAGGAATCGTGCGCTGTGGCCGGTCTCCTGACCGAGCCACCATGGCTCGGTCAGGAGACCGGCCACAGCCACCCTGGATTATGGCTGTCGCTTGAGAGGATACGATCTACTGATCACTCACGGTTCGCTCAAAAAATTAGCCAAATCCAAGATTGGGGAGTATAATCGCGGTGGCGACTGTCGCACGGCGATATGGCATACCATCTGTGAACTG
>PHCA01000111.1:14116-34847 GCA_002842085.1 Chloroflexi bacterium HGW-Chloroflexi-1 | reverse complement strand
TTTGATAAATCAGCGTTGATCAGCGCGCATCAGCGGAATCAGCGTTCTATCCAGCGCCCCCCTGGGTAGTTACGTTATTTCCGATAATGTCTAGTATACGATACTGGTGAGGAGAGTCAACTGTCCAGGCTTACGATTTCCTTACGATTGGCCGGGGATCACCGTGAGAGGCAAATAGGTGCGATCGAGGGGTAGGATTTCCAGATCATAGCCAAAGCCGGCGTTGGACAGGTACGAAGTCACCATGAGGTAGTAGTCGCCACTCTCAGGCGCGTTCCAGATGATCTGTGACCAGGGCGCGCCGGGAGTGAAATCATCGTTCTTGGCCAGCAAGGCGCCACCAGCGTCCCGCAGAAACAGCAGCGTGTCCCCGTCGCCGCTGAGGTTCGCCGTGCGGATCAGATAAGTGGCGCCCGCCTCAGCCCGAAATACTGTCCAGTCCTGATCGCCCAATGGATAGCAGGTGTGAGGCTGCTGGCGCAGCGGCGCCGTCACACGCTGCGCCTGGGCCTGCGTGTCATCCGGCTCCCAGATGTCACCCATCGACACGGTCAGGGTCGCGGGATCGCTGGTGTTGTTGGCCGGGTCTGGGTCAACCCAGGTCGTGGTGATGCTGGCGGCAATAGTCCAAACGGCTGTCTGCAAATCGACGACCGCCGGGATCCGGCCGCTCAAAACCAGCCGCCCGACGTCGCCCCTGCGCATCGGCGCGACATCCCAGGCATAGGTTGCGCCGGGGCGCGCGGTCAGCGCCGGCCCCGACTCGCTGACGTGCACGTCGTCGAGCGCCACGGGCAACGGCAGCTCCAGGCGGATGCCACCCGCAGCGCCCGGCCCATCGTCGATGTAGATCAGGGTGAAGGTGACGTATTGGTCGGGACGCACGGCGCCTGTCGGTTCCACCGACTGCTTGAGATAGAGATCGGCCGGCGCAACCGTGGCAATCAGAGGCCCGGCCCGATTGTCGCTGTAGTCTGACTCCGTCCAACGACTGCTGATGGACATCTCCGCACTGAACGGCAGGCTGGCGGCCGTGATGTCCCAAGACACGCGGCCGGTGATCGTGACATGCCCGGTCGCACCGGGGAGCAACTCGGCCAGGTCCCAGGTGTAAGGATCGCCCGGCCGCTGGACCAAAGCTGGGAGATCGCCCTGCCACGCCAGGTCGGTCAGCCCGGCGGGCAGCGTGGCCGTCAGCGCCACTCCCTGAACCCGCACCGGGCTCGCATTGCTGTAGGTGATGGTGTAGGTCACGGGATCGCCCTGGGTCAGCAAGTCTGTGGGGCCGGTGGCGGTAATGCTCAACTGTGCCTTAGGGACGCCGATGCTGGTCGCCGGGTCACCCAGGAGGACGTAGGTGTCGAGCAGATCGCCGAAACGCAGGCTGCCGTCGCTGGAACGGCCATCCGTGAAGAGCATCAGCTTGCCGGCCGTGGTGGCCGGCCCGAGCAACCGGACGTCATGGTTGAATAGCGCGTCGTAGAAACCCCGGTGCAGGTAATCGTGTCCGCTGGCCACCCCCAGGCCGGTTGGCGACCAGCTCGCCACCGCTCCCCGCCCAGAGAGGCGCACGACGTTCTCTCCCAGGCTGGCATAGCGCGGGTTGTGGTAGGCGCCCTCCATGCACGTCATCGGCAAGACCACCGGGTAAAAGCTCCCGTTGCTGACCTGTGGCAACGAGCTCGAATTCGCCGGGAACGTGGTCAGCGACCAGGTCGGAAAGCGCGCCAAAATGGCCGGCCGGGTCGTCATTGTCGGCCACGAACACCACGCGTGTCCGCCAGGCGCCCGGGGCCGGGCTGGTCTCGTAGGCGATGATCTTGTCCAACATGGCCGTCAATTCGGATTGGCTGTTGACCGGCAGACGCCCCAGATGCAAGTCGGGCAGCGTGTCGTCACCGACGACGGTGACGTAACGGTTGTCCGCCGCGGTCTCGCCCAACACGGGATCAACGTTGGCCAGATAGGGCGGGATGAACGTCTGCGCGCCCGTTCCTTCACGATTCAGGAAATCGTACGTGCCGTCGCCAACCAGCAACACGTAGACCGGGGCCGGCCGGGGCCAGTTGAAGTAGGCATAGCGGATGAAGTCCTCGATCGCGTGCGGCGTGAGTAGCCCGCCGCTGAACTCGTCGTAGATGTCTTGCACGTCGATCTCCCGCACGCGCAGGCCCTGGCCGCGGCGGAACTGCGCCAGCGCGTCCACACCGCTCAGGAAATCGGCGTGCGAGATGATCAGGTAGTCGGCGCCCTTCGCCAGAGAGTGCAGCCCAGAGGGCGCATCGGCGCTCACCGACAGCGGCCTGCGCAACGCCGCGCCGCCCACCGCGTAATAGGCGCCTCCGGCCGGCACGTCATCGTGCATGCGCAACCCAAACGCCCCGGCGGTTCCGGTGATCTCGGCGGACGTGAGACGCGCCGGCGCCAGGGGATCGCTGACATCATACACCAAGACATCGGCCGCTGACCAGCCATCCAGCTCAAACTCACCTGGGCCGGCGGCCGGTGTGAAACGCAAGCGATCGCCCACGGCACGGAACGCCCTCTGGTAGACCAGGTCGAAGGAATTGAGCCAGGTGACCTCCCACGGTTGATTGTTGAAGTCTTTCGCGCCCACGTCGCCGGGCACGTAAATCGCCAGGGTATTGGCCCCCGGGCGCAGAAGCGCCTGATCGAACGTCACCGTGGCGCTGTGTTGCACCGCGCCGTCCCAGTAGACATCACCGACCAGCGCCTGATTCACGAACACGCGCGAGTGATGATCCGGGTTCACGCGCGTATCGTAAGACACGCCCCACAACTCCAGGTTCAGACTCGCCGTGCCCGCCGGCAGCGGCTGCTCAACGGTGAACGGCGCCGTGTACGTGAGCACTGACCCGCTCCGCAGCACGTAGGTCTGACCCCAATACCAGTGATCCACGTCCGAGGCCATCGGCATGCTGCTCCGGTAGATGCGATCCAGCTCATAGTGCTGCTGCGCCGGGAACGCCTGCGCCACAGCGCTGCCCAGCGGCGCGACGCTGCGCGCGGCCATCCGCCGGCCGGCCACGTCACCGACAACCAGCCAACAGGTGTCGATGTCGGTGTAGAAGCTGTCCACCGGCTTCCCGTAAAACCGGACGACGTCTCCCGGGTCGAAGCGCCCGTCACCTTCCCCGATGACCTCGATGGCCAGTTCCGCGTCCCCGTGATAGAGGCGGAGTTGTCGCGGGTCAACGGTGTTCACTGGCACGCTGGCGCCGGCCAGGTCATCATAAGTGAGCTGGTAAATGCCGGCCTCCCGCAACGTGATGCGATAACGCACGCGATCCAGGGGCAACGCGGAAGGGACGAAGGCCGGCGCGGGAGGGTCTGCCCGCCAGATCGCGGCCACCTGATCGGGATTGATGACGGCCTGGCTGAGCAGGCTGTCGAAGCCGCCTACGTCGGCGCGGGTGGCCGTCCGCGCTGTGGCCGGGCCAACGGCCATCCCATCCCCACTAAAGGTCACGCACACGCGCATCTGTTGCACGTGGCGCAGCCGGCCGGTGGCCGCTACATATTGCAGCGGGTAAACCGTGAGCCGCGCCAGGCGCAGATCACGGACGTAACCGACCTCCTCCAGGACCGCCAACTGCGCAGGGTAAGGCGTGCGGGCCGCATAGGCCGCCGGATCTCGGGTGAACAGATCCCGGACGCCGGTGGCCATGGCCGGATCGACCGGCCGGCCCGCGTCGGCCCCACCTTCGACGTCAGCGGCCTGGGCGGACACCGGGTAGACCGGCGCGGCCAGCCACACATCCCGCTCGGCCAACACCTGGACGTTCAGCCCCAACGTCGCGCCCGGCGGCACAGCCAGCAGGACGCTCCGCTGTGGCAGATCCGGGGCGCCGGCGTCGGCCCCGGCAACGAATCCAGGGATCGACAGTTGGATGTAGGTCCGGCCGTCAGCGCCCGTACGCATGGCCGCATCATAGCCGGGCACGGTCACTTCCAACGTCAGGCCCGCCCCGTCCGTCGCCACGACGCGCACGTCCGCGGCGCCCGACTCGGCCCTGGCCACCCGCGCGGAAAAGGGCGTGAGGGTGACGAGTGCCAGGAGACCGAGCGCCAGCATCAGAAGCTGCTGGGGGACCGCGCGGGTTTCAGCCCGCGCCATGAGATTCGGACGCGGCGCCGGCTGTCCGGTCCGCGGTTGTAGTCTTATGTCGTGTGTAGTCATGGACCTGCTGCTTTTTCCGAGTATGATAGACAGGCTCGGCTGCCGTGCATCACGAGGGACATTAGTCTCCCCGCTTTTTTGAAAAAATACATTTCACCCGTCTCTCAAATGAGACGTATTAACCGGTGAGACGTAACGCTTACCGGCGCTTCTCGCCGACGCGTCTTGAACACACGCCATCCAAAAAGAAAGTGGGCGCCCAGGAGGTGTGCTCGTGACATATGACAATCGTCATGGACAGGCACGCGCGTTGGGTGATACAATGCATCTATTGTATTGGCGATAGGCGCCTGAAGCCCAGCACCCGCGCTCTGGCAATTGAAGCCAGACAGCCACTAACCATGTATCTTCTCAAGCGACAGCCATAATCCGGAGTGGCTGTGGCCGGTCTCCTGACCGAGCCACGGTGGCTCGGTCTGGAGACCGGCCACAGCGAGCGATTCCCCAAAAAATTGAGAAGGTACCTGACCATGGAGGTCTAAAAAGAAAATGCAGCGTCTGAACCCAGTTCCAAGTGACCTGGAGATCGCCCAGGCCGTTGAGCTTAAACCCATCATCGAAATCGCCGAGTCGTTGGGCCTGAGCGCCGAAGACCTGGAGTTTTACGGCAGATACAAGGCCAAGGTTCATCTGGATGTGGTAGAGAAGTTCAAGGATCACCCCCAGGGCAAATACATCGACGTCACCGCGATCACCCCAACGCCGCTGGGCGAGGGCAAGACCACAACCACCGTGGGCCTGACACAGGGCCTGGGTGTGCTGGGCAAGAAGACTATGTGTTGCATCCGCCAGCCCAGCCAGGGGCCGACCTTCGGCATCAAGGGCGGGGCCGCGGGCGGCGGTTACAGCCAGATCGTGCCGATGGAGGACTTCAACCTGCACTTGACCGGCGACATCCACGCGATCACCGCCGCTCACGACCTGATCGCAGCAGCGCTGGATGCCAGGATGTTCCACGAGTCGTATCAGGACGCCGAGACGCTGTTTGATCGACTGTGCCCGCCCGACAAGGAGGGCCAGCGCCACTTCTCCCCCGCCATGCTGCGCCGCATCAAGAAGCTCGGCATCGACAAGACCGACCCCGACGAGCTGACCCCGGAAGAACGCGTTCGCTTCGCAAAGCTGGATATCGACCCCGACAGCATCACCTGGAACCGCGTCATCGACATCAGCGACCGCATGCTGCGCAAGATCGAGATCGGCCTGGGGCCGGACGAGAAGGGCCGCACCCGCATAACCGGCTTCGACATCTCCGTCGCCTCCGAGCTGATGGCCATCCTGGCCCTGACCACCAGCCTGGAAGACATGCGTGAACGGATTGGCCGCGTCGTCGTCGGCACTAACAAGAACGGCGAGGCGATCACCGCGGAGGACCTGGGCGTGGCCGGCGCAGCCACCGTGCTGATGAAGGACGCCATCATGCCTAACCTGATGCAGACCGTCGAGGGGCAGCCGGCTTTCGTCCACGCCGGGCCGTTCGCCAACATCGCGCACGGCAACAGCTCCATCGTGGCCGACCAGATCGCGCTGAAGTTGGCCGACTACGTGATCACCGAATCGGGATTCGGCGCCGACATGGGTACTGAGAAGTTCTTCAACATCAAGTGCCGCTACTCCGGATTGATCCCGAACGCGGTGGTCCTGGTCGCGACGGTGCGCGCGCTGAAGATGCATGGTGGCGGGCCGAAGGTAGTGGCCGGCAAACCATTGTCGTTCGAATACGCCGCGGAGAACCTGCCACTGCTGGAAAAAGGGTGTGCCAACCTGGTGGCGCACATCGAGAACATCCGCAAGTTCGGCGTACCGGTGGTGGTCGCCATTAACCAGTTCAAGGACGACACACCCGCCGAGATCGAGCTGATCCGGCAGAAGGCGGTCGAGGCCGACGCCGAGGACGCCGTGCTCTGTAGTCACTGGGCCAACGGTGGTGACGGCGCGATGCAGCTGGCCGAGGCGGTGGTCGCGGCGTGTGAGAAGCCGGTGGACTTCAAGTTCCTCTACCCGCTGGAGTGGTCCATCAAACAGAAGATCGAGAAGATCGCCACCGAAATCTACGGCGCGGGCAGCGTTTCCTACACGCCTGAGGCCGAGGCCAAGATTACGCTCTACACCACGCTCGGCTTCGACAAGCTGCCGCTCTGCATGGCCAAGACGCACTTGAGCCTGACACACAACCCGGCGATCAAGGGCCGCCCGACAGGCTACGTGTTCCCGGTCCGCGACATCCGGGCCAGCGCCGGCGCCGGCTTCCTCTACCCGCTGTGCGGCGAGATGCGCACCATGCCGGGGCTGCCGTCCAGGCCAGTGTTCTACGATGTGGACCTGGATCTGGCAACCGGCCGCGTGGTGGGGCTGTTCTAACCACCAGCGACCAGCACAAGTTCGACGTGGCTGTCGGTGACTCCACGTTGCCATGATGCCACTCCCCCCCTTCCATTGCTTTCCATTAACGGAAGGGGGGAGTGGCATATCCCCGGAAAACAACCATGTACTGCCCATCGTGCTGAACGGTCTTCCACCATTTGTCAAACCACCAACTCAGGACTATAATATCAGCATGTCGAGCAGTCATCCCCGCATGGGAGTAACCTATGCGTTTTGAATGGGACGAAGACAAACGTCAGGCGAATCTCCGCAAGCACGGCCTTGATTTTCGTGATGCCTGGCAGGTGTTCGAGACGCCGATGCTTGTGGCGTCCGATGATCGTCAGGACTACGGCGAAGACCGTTGGGTCGGGATTGGAATGCTAGAGACACGCGTTGTCGTAGTAGTTTTCACCGAACGCGGTGAGGATACGATTCGCATTATCTCGATGATGAAGGCGCTGAATCATGAGCGGATCAGATATGAACAACTCCTCAGAAACCAATTGGGCAATGGTTGACGCGCTGACAGACGCGACGATTGATAGATCAGAGCTTCCGCCCTTGGACGAGTCGTTCTTTGCACGCGCCACCTGGCGGATACCAGAGAAGCAGGTGACAGTTACAATGCATCTAGAGCCGGATCTGCTGGCCTGGTTCAAGGCACAGGGCAGCCAGTACGAACGGCGTATGGTCGCCGCGCTGCGGATCTACGCTGAGGCGCACAAAGACACTGCGTTGCCGATGATGGTTGCTGCCTGATCTGGGTAAGGAAGTCACAATGCCGATCTACGAATACGAGTGTGAACAGTGTGGCGTGCGCTTTGAACGCTTGCAGCGTATGGCGGATGATTCCCTGACCGATTGCCCCGAGTGCACCGGCCATATCCATCGCGTCATGCAGCCGGTGGGCGTGATCTTCAAGGGGTCCGGTTTCTACGTCACCGATAACCGCGGCAAATCGTCCACCGGGATCCCGGCGCCCAAACATAAGGAGGAGACGTCCGACGCGACGACCTCCACCAGCGATACTGTCAGCGCAGCCAGGTCCGATACCAGCGAAAAGGCCAGGCCCACATCTGGGTAAATTGGTAGATTGGTAGATTGGTAGATTGGTAGGTTGGTAGATTGGTAGATTGGTGACCGGGACGGTCACGCGTCACCTTGTCTACTTGTCTACTTGTCTACTCGTCTACTCGTACTTCAATGCCCGCAACGGGTCGAGGGTGGCGGCGCGCAGCGCCGGGTAGATGCCGCTGACCAGCCCGACCAGGGTCGCGAAGATCACGGCGAAGACCGCCAGCCACGGCGGCGTATAGACGACATCCGTGGGACCGCCCGGCCCACCGAACGGGCTGCCCCCGGCGCTCTGTTGGAGCAGGCCGCGGATGACCACGTTGGCCGTGCTGCTCAACCCCCAGCCGATCAGCACGCCCACCACCCCGCCCAGTAACCCGATGAATGCCGCCTCACCCAAAAAGATACTCATCACATCCCGGTTGCGCGCGCCCAACGCCTTCATCAGGCCGATCTCGCGCGTGCGCTCCAGGATCGCCATGCTCAGCGTGTTGATGATGCCGAACGCGGCCACCAGCAGCGCGATGCCGCCGATGCCGCCCAGGATCGCCTGCAACACGCCGAAGAAGCTGTTGATCCCCCGCACGGTGTCCATGGCCGAGTAGGCGTTGTAGCCCCGCTCCCGGATCTGCGCCTGGACTTCGGCCACCTGACGCGTCTCGGCCACCTGCACGATGGCCCGGTTGTAGCCCTGCTTGCTCCGGTCGATCCGTTTGCCGGCCAACCACTCGTTCATCTTTTGGACGTCGTACTGCGGGATGAAGATCTGGTAGTCGCTCTCGCCGCCCTCCTGCAAGCTGCCTACGACCTGGTAGCGCCACGTGCGGGTCGTCATCTCCCCCGTGTCACCGAACTTCATCACTTCCAGGATGACCGTCTCATCGAGCAACGACACGTTGCGCAGCGGCGTGCCCCGTTGGGGGTCGTAGAAATTGTCGGCCACCCGGGCGCCCACCACGATCCGCCCCGTGCCGACCTCGGCGCGGCCCGTGGCGGCCACCAACCCCAGTTGCGCCAGCGTGTCCGGGCCGACCCCGACGACTTGCCCGCCGCCCATCGCCCGCTGATACTTCAACTGATACGCGCCCTGGAGGTCATCGATGGGCACGACGGCCGTCACACCCGGGATCGCGGCCAGAGCATCCAGTGCTTTCTCCGTCAGCCCTTGCGGCTGATCCGAGCTGGCGCCACCCCGGCGCACCATCTTCGTGGTCCCGCCGTCCGACTCGATCACCACCTCTCCACCCGGAGCGCCATACTGCGACATCACGTTGATCTGTTTCAGGTTGGCGATGTTGCCCAGGGAGCCGGTCGCGCTGCGTTGCAACCCCACGCCCAGGCTGACCAGCACGATCACCGCGGCGGTGCCGATGACCACGCCGAACGCGGTCAAGATTATCCGCCCGCGCATGCGGTTCAGGTTCGCCCAAACGGTTTGCAGCAAGTCAAGAAAAGACATAGCGCGGCCTCCAGCCGCCACCAAAGGGCTGTCATTGCGAGGAGCGTAGTGTGCGACGAAGCAATCTCTGTCATGCGCAGGAGATTGCGAAAATCGAAATTGCTTCGCAAACTGCGCTCGCAATGACGCCGTCAAAGATTCTCGCGATCAACGCGAATGTTACAGAGTAATACTATACATCACTCAGTTCACGCGCTGCCCAACCCCAGCAACCCGCGCAGCAGGCGCACGAAGAACGATCGCGGCGGAGCCTCGGGCAGGATCACCGGCCCTCCGGCGGGGCCGCCCGGGCCGGCGGGGCCAAATCCTCCACCCCCAACCACCTCCACCGTCATCGCCCGTTCGTAGATCTGCGCCTGGTTGAAGTCGTCAATGTAGTGGACGCGCACGACGAACCGCTTGACGCCGGGGCTCTCGGCGACCGCCTGGCCGTCTGAAGTCACCGAGGTGCCCGGGTCCAGTGGCCCGATGTAGGTCGCCGGCGTCTGGATCTGCAGTTCGTCGCTGACCAACTCGGCGTCGGTGCTGTTCAGCCGCGTCCGCCCGATGTTGAGGATCTCAATGGGCAGGTTGATCGGCTGGCCCACTACGGCGGCGCCGACCGGCCGGTAGAAGTTGAACGCCAACTGCGGCCGGACCAGCACCACCAGGCTGATCTGCTCGGCCCGGGTGAGCGGCTTTTCGCCGGAGCCGCTGTACTCGAACGCGACCGTCAGCAGATAGACGCCGGCGTTGGCCGCCCCATCGACGATGAAACGCGCCGTGACCTGGTCGGTAGCCTCGGCCTGGACGGCCGGCAGGTATTTGACGTTGCCCGTGCCCAGCGGCGCGATCGGCGCGGTCTTGCCCAGCTCCGTCGAGCCACCGGTCAAGGCCACTGTCACGCGCCGGGCGGCCGCCCCGCCGACGTTGCGCACGATCAGAGTCAAGGTAAAAGGCTGGCCCGGGGACAAGGTCTCAGGCTCGACACTGTACGAATCGAGCACCACCAGCGGCTCGGCGATCTTCGCGGTTTCCGGCGCCTTGTCCAGCTCGATGGCGATGTTCTGGGTGCTCTGGAAGTGTCCGCCAGCCCAGTTGTCGTAGTCCAGCGCGATGGGGTGCGTGTGCAGCCCCGCTGCGGCGCCCTGATCGGCCACCAGCCGCGCGGTCACCTGGAGCGTCTCCTGCCAGCCGATGTTGCCCACGGCGACCACGTTACCCGCGGCCACGGGCGCGTACGGACTCGGCGCGCCGTTGGTCAACAGGATGTTGCGCGCGGCGCCAGAGCCGGTGTTGTGCAACGTCAGCGTCAACGTGAACGGCTGTCCCGGGATGGGCAGCGCGGGGTCCGTCGTGAACGATTCGATCACCAATTGGGGCTGGCCGGCCTTGGGCGCGGGAGTCGGCGTGATTGCCAGGACGTTGACCCCGACCGTCTCGGTGTGGCTGTACGGGAAGCCGGTCCCGTCGGCATAGTTCAGTTGGACGGTGACCCCATAGCTGCCCCCCGCCGTCCCGGCCGCGACGCGTAACCGCTGAGAGACCGTCGCGTGCTCGTCCGGCTGCAAGCTGGGCACGCTCTTCAGGCTGCTGCTCCCTTCCGGCACGAAGTTGTTGCTCGCAAAGGTCACCAGGACGTCGATGGCTCCAGCGCTGCCGATGTTGTGCAATTCCACGAACAGCTCCACGATCCCATCGGGCGCGACCTGCGCCGGCTCTGTGTGACTGCTGCGCACGAAGATCACCGGACGCTGAGCCGGCGGCTGTTGCGTCTGGGCCGGCGGCGCGGCCAGCGCGACCGGCCACGGCATCAACAAAGCCACCAGGCCCAGAAGGAGCACCCCGCGTTTCAAGATATCAGACATAGGTCGATTCCTCACGCCTTTCAATGGCATCTCGCTGGCTGTGGCCGGTCTCCTGACCGAGCCACCGTGGCGTAGATTGGTAGATTGGTAGATTGGTAGATTGGTAGATTGGTAGATTGGTAGATTGGTAGATTGGTGGATTGGTGGATTGGTAGATTGGTAGATTGGTAGATTGGTAGATTGGTCATTGATCGCCCTGTCGCTTGTCACCTTGTTACCAATTTACCCCGTTACCAATTTACCCCGTTACCAATTTACCAATTTACCCCGTCACCAATTTACCAATTTACCCCGTCACCAATTTACCAATTTACCCCGTTACCAATTTACCAATTTACCCCGTCACCTTGTCACCTTGTCAAGTATACGCCGGTTGGACCATCCCATCCCGCATCCGGATCACCTGGTGGGCATAGGCCGCGACCGTGGCATCGTGAGTCACCACCAGCACGGTCAGGTTGCCCTCGCGCTGGACGCGCGTTAACAGGTCCATGATCTCCGCGCCGGTGTGGGAATCCAGGTTGCCCGTCGGCTCATCGGCCAGCAACACGCGCGGGGTGTTCACCAGCGCGCGCGCCACGGCCACGCGCTGCTGCTCGCCGCCGGAAAGCTCTGTGGGCCTGTGATCCAGGCGATCCCCTAACCCCACCGCGGTCAGGAGATAGCGCGCCCGCCGGTGGCGTTCGGCGCGGGGCGTCCGGGCGAACACCATCGGGAATTCCACGTTTTGCAGCGCGGTCATGGTGCCGACCAGGTTGAAGGTCTGGAAGATGAAACCACACAGCCGTTGCCGATAGGCTGCCAGTGCGTTCTCGTCCAACTCTCCGATCTCGCGGCCGGCCACGTGCAGGCAGCCTGACGTGGGCCGATCCAGCCCACCGATCAGATTCAACAACGTGGACTTGCCGGAGCCGGAAGGCCCCATCACCGCGATGAACGCGCCCTCGGGCACATCCAGTGTGATGCCCGCCAGCGCGTGGACCTGGCTGCGCCCCATCTGGTACGTTTTGCGCAGGTCCCGGACCGCGATCATCGGCTCAGAAACCACCAGTGAGCCCCCGCGTCAGCAAGCTCCCGAAACCGGTGAGCACCGAGAGCAGCGCGTAGCCGGCCACGACCAGCGCGGCCTTGCCGCGCGGCAGCTTGCTCGCCGCCATCAAGGCCAGGCCCAACAGGATCACATACCAGATCGTATACAGATCGACGCGCCCCAGCACGATGCTGGCCGCAGTGGCCGGTTGGGAGACCGCCCCGCTCGCGACGCCCATTGAGCTCGCGATCTCCTGTGACGAAGGAGGGCTCGTCAACAGCCCCGACAGCCCCGGCGCCTTGACCAGCTCGTGCGCCAGCGCCATGTAGGCCGCCTGCACGCCATCGCGCAAGATCAACGGCAAGCTGGCCCACGCGCTGGCCTTGTACAGGACGCCGAAGCCCTGCCGGCCGCCCAGCGCCAGACAGCCGACATGCAACAACCCGGCCCGCAGCAGCCAGCCCAGGAGGATACCACCCAACCCGCCGATCAACGGCAGCCCAACCGTCAGCGCGGCCGACGGCTCAGGCAGTTGCGTGGCCTCCGGCGGCAGGCTCTCCCGATACTCGGCCGGCATGTTCGCCATGCTCGCTTCTTGCATGGCCAGCATCTGGGTCTTCTGCTCCTGCGCCAGCAACGGCGCGGCGCCAAAAACCCGCGCCAGTATCAACGCGACCGCCAACAGCAGCGGGATCGCCCACAGCCAGCCGGGACCTGCCACCACCGCGCACAACGTCCGGCCAGGCCGGTACCAGACCTGCGCGAGCAGCGCGAATGGGTTGGAGCCGCGGGGTGGCGCCGGCGCGGCCTGGATCGCAGCAGGATCAAACATAGGGATTCGGTTCCTCTGTAGCCGAGGGCGCCGGTTCGTCCGACACGGTGAGCCCCAGATCGGAGGGCAATGCAGGTCCGGACGCACCAGACAGCCGCGGTTCAGCGGGAACGGGTGCGCCGGAGTAGAACGCGTCCGGACTCGGCGTGTCCGTCAGCCGACGATAGACCTCAGCGTACATGGTGAGATTGAAGGTTTGGATGAAACTCGCATAGAGCAGCGTCGAAAGCACCTGTGCCGCCCCGGCCATAACCCACGCGCTCGATTTAAGGTTGGCAAAACCGGTGAAGCTCGGCGAGACGCCGTTCATCGCGTCCTTCATCATGCCGGCCCAACTCCCCAGCCAGGGCAGGTTCAGCGGCAGGATTACGATCGATAGCAGCAACCCCCAAACGAGAGACACCCCCAGGATCAGCAGCCAGAAGATGAACATCGGTCCCAGGTGGCCGCGGGCCAGCCGCCACCCCTCCTTGATCGCCGCGCCCAACTCCCGGCGTCCGGCGACGGCCGACTGGTACATCAGCGGGGCGAAGATGCCGTTGAACAACGCGTAGATCACGATAAGCAAGAAGGGGCAACACAGCAGCCCCAAGACCCCGAACAGTGCAAAGACTGGCTCGCCGCCGCGGCTCTGTCCTGACGCGCCTATGCCGACCGTAAAAACCAGGATACCGAGCACGTACCCGCCGCCGATGAAGAGCACCCCCGGCGCCCACCACAGCAGGTCGATCACAAAAAGGTGGATGGCCCGCGCCAGCCCGGCGCGCAATCCGCGTCCCGTCTCGCTCCGTCCGCCCCGCCAGGCGATGGCCGCTTCATCGATGGTGGCGCCGCGCATCACCAGGTTCACCGCGTAGCTGGCCAACGCTGCCACCGCCAACACGCCCAGGCCAACCCACAGCCAGACCATGTCTCGCAGCATCTGGCCCGCCAGCGCGTCCGGTCCACCGGGGCGATCTATCGTCTCCCCCATCAGACGAAACCAGCGCCCCTGCCAACTGAACACCGAGCCCATGTAGACCCCATTGCCGATGGCGACCAGCAGCACTCCCAGCAGCCCAAACAACCAGAGACGCTTGTGCCGCCAAATCGTCCGAAAGGTCCCCGCAAAGACTTCACCGTATGACATTTTTTCCTCCTGACAAAGAAAGGTGATCACGGATCACACTGCGCGAGTATACAACCCGGGATAGATAGATTGAGGCTATCATAGCGCGGCCTCCAGCCGCAACCAAAGGGCTGTCATTGCGAGGAGCGCCGTTTGCGACGAAGCAATCCCTCACTTCGACCAAGAGATTGCTTCGCACAAACCGCTCGCAATGACGTCGCCAAAGAGATTGCTTCGCACAAACCGCTCGCAATGACGTCGCCAAAGAGATTGCTTCGCACAAACCGCTCGCAATGACGCCGCTAAAGATTCTTGCGATCAACGCAAATGTCGCGAAATAATATTATACCACATGCCGGGCAAGCCGCCAAAAGATCCGGGGTGGCTGTGGCCGGTCTCCTGACCGAGCCACGGTGGCTCGGTCAGGAGACCGGCCACAGCGAGCGATTCCCCGAAAAATTGAGAAGATACATCTGAACGTTCCACGTATCCGCGCACAACGCCCACTTTTGACATTCCCCCCGCGTCGTGCTACCCTTGCCGGGCGAGTAGACAAGGAGACAAGGAAACAAGGAAACAAGTAGACAAGGCGCGCCGCAAGCAACACGCAACACGCAATACCCAATATCCATGTTCGATTTTTCAATCACCGCCACTGACCCCAATACTGCCGCCCGTACAGGTGTCTTTGAGACTCCGCACGGTTCCTTGGTCACACCCGTTTTCGCGCCTGTCGGCACGCAGGCGACGGTGAAAACGCTGACGCCACGCGACCTGCATGAAGTGGGCGCGACATTGGTGCTGGCGAACACCTACCACCTTTACCTGCGGCCCGGCCCGGAGCTGATCGCCGACTTCGGCGGGCTGCACAGCTTCATGGGTTGGCCCGGCCCGCTGCTGACCGACTCCGGCGGCTACCAGGTCTTCAGCCTGGCGCAGATGCGTAAGCTGGACGACGACGGCGTGACATTCCGTTCCCACATCGACGGCAGCCTGCATCGCTTCACGCCGGAGAGCACGATCGCGGCGCAAGAGGCGCTGGGCGCCGACATCATCATGTGCCTGGACGAGTGCGCCGAGCCGACCGATCGCGCGTACAATGAGGCCGCCCTGGCCCGCACGCACGCCTGGGCCGCGCGCTGCCAGGCCACCCATCACCGTTCGGACCAGGCGTTGTTGGGCATTGTGCAAGGCGGCATCTTCCCCGATCTGCGCGCGGAGAGCGCCCACACACTCCGCGCGCTGGACTTCGCCGGTTACGCGATCGGCGGGCTCAGCGTCGGGGAGACCAAGGCGGAGATGTACGCCACGTTGGACGTCACCATACCGGCGTTGCCGGCCACCAGGCCGCGCTATCTGATGGGGGTCGGCACGCCAGAGGACATCGTCGAGAGCGTGGCGCGCGGCATCGACATCTTCGACTGCGTGCTGCCCACGCGCGTCGCCCGCAATGGCGGCCTGCTCACCCGCCGCGGGCGCATGAATCTGCGCAACGCGCAATACGCCGCGGATCCATTGCCGATCGAGCCCGGCTGCGACTGCTACACCTGCCAGCACTTCAGCCGCGCGTACCTGCGCCACCTGTTCAAGGCCGGAGAGACGTTGGGCCTGCACCTGGCTACCGTCCATAACGTCCGCTTCATCCTGCGTCTCATGACAGAGATCCGCGGCCACATTGCTACCGGGACGTACAGGGCGTTTCGCGACCAGTTCCTGGGCGAGTACCGGCTGCCCAACCAGGATGTGCGCCACGCGCAGCACGCGGCCCGGCGGCGAGGCGAGACCTCGGTGCGCAAACCGGATAGGGCCGTTCCAGAAAAATATACTGAGCGGAAATGAATTTCAGTGCATTGGGTCATTGCGAGGGCCTCGCGATTGCGGCAATCTCGATTGCTTCGCAAAAAACGCTCGCAATGACAGCTTGCTGTTCTGGCTTCTAATGCACTCGTTTGATTTCCGACCAGTATAGATGTCGGGCTGGTTAGCCCCGTAATCGCCGGTTGCTCTGGAAATCTCAGGAGGTTCCCACGGTGGCTCGGTCAGGAGACCGGCCACAGCGAGCAATCCCACTCCACGAGGCATGCATGAACATTTTCCAGGCCTTCGTCCTCGGTCTGCTTCAAGGGCTGACCGAATTCATCCCGGTCAGCAGTTCCGGGCATCTGGTGTTGGCGCCGTGGGCGTTGCACTGGCCCGCACCCGGGCTGGCTTTCGACACCCTGGCCCATTGGGGCACCTTGACAGCGGTCATCATCTATTTCTGGCGCGACTGGCTGCGCGTCATCGACGGGTTCATCCGCAGTCTGACCACGCGCGGGCTCTGGAGAACGGGCGCCGGTGGCCGGCTGGCAGATCACCAAAGCCAGTTGGCCTGGTGGCTCATCATCGGCTCGATCCCGGCTGCGGTTCTCGGCTACGCCTTCAAGGATTTCTTCGAGGGCCTCTTCAGTCACCCCACCGCGGTGAGCGGCTTTCTGTTGATCACTGCGGCGATCCTGGCCCTCAGCGAACGGCTGGGCCGGCGGATGCGCGACATGGAAGGCTTGCGACTCGCTGATGCGGTGCTGATCGGTCTCGCGCAGGCCGCCGCGATTGCGCCGGGCATCAGCCGTTCCGGGGCCACCATCGCGGCCGGGCTCGGCCGCGGCCTGACCCGCGAGGCGGCGGCCCGGTTCAGCTTCATGTTGGCCACGCCGGCCATCTTCGGCGCCGGATTGCTACAGTTAGTCGATCTGGTCCAGGCCGGCAATCTCGGGCGCCAACTGCCCATCCTGCTGACCGGCTTCCTGACCGCCGCCGTCGCCGGCTATTTGTGCATCAAGTTTCTGCTGGCCTACTTGCGCAACGGTAAGCTCTACGTGTTCGCCGCCTATTGCGCCGTCGTTGGCGCGGTGACGCTCATCGCCAGCGTGGTGATCTAGCAGATGGCGAGGGACGACCAATGAGAAACGGACTTTTCAGGCCCGCGCCGCGCTTCCAGCGGCCGCTGTTCAACGATCTCGGAGAAGCCGCTCACGCTGAGGTCTAGCGCTCGGTCACAGACCGGCCACAGCGCTCGGTCACAGACCGGCCACAGCGCTCGGTCACAGACCGGCCACAGCGCTCGGTCACAGACCGGCCACAGCCACCCCGGATTATCGAGGGGCTACCGCATTTGGCTCCTGGCGTTTTGCATATGGCTGGTCACTGCCTGCCACAACGCTTCCCTCACCCCGCCCGCGCCGGTCACCCTGCGCATCTCAGGCTCCACCAGCATGACCGCCGCGCTGGACGACTTGGCGCAGACCTATGAGGCCAGTCATCCCAACGTGCTCGTCGATGTGCGGGGCGGCGGCTCCGCCATCGGGCTGGAGGAGGTGAAAAACGGCGCAGCGGATGTGGCGGCCGTCTCCTGGCAGGCTGCAGGCCAGACGCCCCCGACCTGCGCGCACGCACTCCCCGTGGCCCGCGACGCCATCGCGATCGTGGTGAATCCGCATAACCCGGCGCCCGGCCTGACCCTGCTGCAGATCCGGGCCATCTATCGGGGCGAGACGCTGGACTGGGCCGCGGTCGGCGGGCCGGCCGAAGAACCGTTGATCATCAGCCGCGAAGACGGTTCGGGCACGCGCCAGGCGTTCGAGGCGCTGGTCATGGGTAACGACCGCGTCACCCTGAACGCCCTGGTCATGCCCGGCAGCCAGGCCGTCGTGGACTACGTGGCCGGCCACCGCGCGGCGCTCGGTTACGTCTCCCAGGCGGCGTTGACTGATGCCGTACGCGTCGTACCGATCGAGGGCATGACCCCCACCGCGGCCAACGTCCGCACAGGCGCCTACCATCTGATCCGCCCTCTCTACTTATGCGCCCCGGAGCCGGTTCCGGTCGCCACCCAAGGGTTCCTGGACTTTGCGCTCAGCCCCGCAGGTCAGACCGTCATCGCCCGCCATCACGTGCCCCTCCGCTGACGCAGCGTGCGCGCGGCACACCTGCGGGTGTCCAGGCTTCTGGTGAGGGCAGCCTGCACGGGATGTGGCTGTGGGGCCGCGCACACTGGGTGTAGATCGCTGGGGCCTTGGATCTCTGGGGGGCTGGGCCGCCCGCCTATGAGATGTTGCGGAACCTGCTGGCCGAGATCGATGAAGTGCTTCATCTCTGGTCGGATCCTGCGATCGCCCGTCATGACCTCAGCCGCCTGAGCCGCGGCGGTTGGCTCAAACGCATCGAACGCGGCCTCTATATGCTCGTGCCCCTCAGCGCCGGTCCCGAGCGCGCTTGGGCCGAGGATGCCATGGTGTTTGCGACTAACCGCGGTGACCAGCGTCATCTCCTCTTTGTTGCCTGCGAGCGCGCTGCGAGCGCGCTGGAAGCGGGGGAGAGTAGTTCAGCGGCAAGAACGACCGATTCCAAACCGGTCGACCCGGGTTCGAGTCGGGCCTCCTGCTGTGGGGTGTTGGTGTAGCGGCCTGACATCGCGGTTTGTCAAACCGCAGACCACCGGTTCGAATCCGGTACACCCCGCCTGTGGTGCGTTAGTCGCACGAGGGGATGTGGCGCAACGGGTGAGCGCAGCGTTCTTATAAGGCGCCGGTTGCCAGTTCGAGTCTGGCCATCCCCATCTCGGCGGCTCGGTTCGGCTGTCCCAATGTCTGACCGACGCCGACGTTCATATGTTGCTGCGAGGTAGAGGAGTGGCCGTCCTCGGGGCGAAAAAAAACGCTCAGACCGTAGGTCCGAAAGCTTGCAAGACCAGATCGGCGGTTTCTTTTTCTGTACCGCCTTGCGCGGTCGTGGCACGGCCGCGCTGACCGCTGCGGAAGCGGATCTGGCGCGCGGGGCGGAGCGGTGTGCGTTCTGGTCCTCGCAGGGGCGGACCGATTGACGGCTGCCGGCGCTCAGCTCTCCAACTGCACGCCCGGCACGACCGCCAGCTCCAGGATGTCGCAGGCGCCGGCCGCGGCCAGGGCATCCTCCAGCGGTTTGCGATCCGGGTAGGGCCAGAGCGCGATGATGGTGCCGCCCTGGCCCGCGCCGGCCAGCTTGGCCCCGGGCGCGCCGGCCGCGAGTGCGGCGGCGATCAACCGCTCGTTTTCCGGGCCTGAGCCGCCCAGCCCGCGCTGGATGGCGTGGTTCTCGTTCATGGCATCTGCCAGCGCGCCCCAATCCGCGGTGAGCAGCGCGCGCTTGCCGATGGCAGCCAGCTCGGTGATCCGCTCGTAGGCCGCGACGATCTCCGGCTCGCCCTCCAGCCAGCGCTCACGCAGCGGCTTGTGCACCTCGCCCGAGTGATGTTGGACGCCCGTGTGGCCGAGCACGAAGGGGAGGGCGGGCGCCACGTCCCCCAACCGCTCCACCGTCCCGAATAGCTCCGCTTCCAGGTTGCGGTAGAACTGTTTGCCCCGGAAATCCATGTAGTTCAGGCCACCGAAGGTCGTCATGTAGGCGTCCTGGTAACCGCAAACCACTTCCAGGTAGTTCAGCTCGATGAACCGGGCGGTCTCGGCCAACTGGTAGAGGTGCGGGCGCCGGTCCAGCCAGGCCAGGATCGAGCGCACCATCGCGACCAACAGCGCGGTCGACCCGGCCAGGCCGCTCTGCATGGGGATCTCGCTGCCGAAACGGATGGCGGCGCGCATCTCGGGCAGCTTGAGATAGCGGAAGATCGCCCGGGCCAGGTCGAATCGGTCCCCGCGCGGGCGCAGGTCTGCCATGCCGCGGATCGTGGCAGTCTGGTCGCCCGTTTCCAGCGTCAAGGTCGGGGCCGGCTCGATCTCCACCCAGGCGCGCAGCGGCACCGAGCAGGCCAGCACTGCGCCGCCGTACATGTCGGTCGGGTTGCCGACGATCCCGGCCCGGCCGGGCGCGGTGCAGCGCAGAGCCTGCTTTGAGGCGCCTCCTGAGCCCTGAGCTGTATCCTGAGTCTGTCGAAGGGCTTGTCGAAGGGCCGAAGGGGTCTTCTCAGATTTCATAGGCGCGAGCTTTGAGGTATTGGCGCAGGGTGTAGCCGAAGCGCTCGTCCGCCAGCGCAAAGTCGAGGAACGCGCGGAAGTAGCTCTCGAAATTGCCGATGTCGTAGCGTCGCTCGTCCGGCCGCATCCGCCAGGCGTAAACCGGCTTGCCCCACTGGATCAGCAGCCGGATCGCATCCGTGAGCTGGAGCTCGCCGTGGCTATCCAACGGTGTCTGCCGCAACGCGTCGAAGATCTCCGGGTTGAGCACATAGCGCGCGGCGACCGCCAGCCGGCTGGGTGCGCTGCCGCGGCGGGGCTTTTCGATGATGTCGCTGAGCCGGAACGGGTCGCCGGCCGGTGGGTCAGCGTCGCCGGCCGGCGCGACGATGCCGTAGCGGTAGGTTTCGTCCGCCGGCACCTCTTCGACCGCGATGGTGGCGCAGGCGCGGGTGGCCACGTGCGCGGCGATCATCCGGCGCAGCATGCCCCCTTCCTGCTCGGCCTGGATGATGGAGTCGCCCAGCGACACGACGCACGGGTCCTTGCCCGCGAACTCCGCGCCGTAGGCGACCGCGTCCCCCAGCCCGCGCGGCTCGGCCTGGCGGGTGTAGAAGAAACGCGTGCGGCCGTTGTGGTAGGCGAGATCTTCCAACTGGCGCTCGCTGCCCCCGCGCTGCAACGCCGCGGCCAGCTCCGGGTCCGCGTCGAAGTGATCTTCGATGGCCTGTTTGCGCCGGCCGGTGATCAGTAAGATCTGGTGGACGCCGGCTGCCTGGAGCTCTTCGATCACGTACTGGACCACCGGTTTGCGACCCACCGGCAGCATCTCTTTGGGCATCGATTTGGTGGCGGGCAGCAGACGGGTGCCCAGCCCGCCCACCGG
>PHCA01000111.1:4245-13992 GCA_002842085.1 Chloroflexi bacterium HGW-Chloroflexi-1 | reverse complement strand
AGCGCCGGTGGCTGCCACTGATCTGGTAGTAGCGAATCGGCGAAGCAGCAAACGGGTCCTGCCTGCACCAGGGCCGCAGGCCCAGGTGAGTTCGTTCAACGATAGCGGATCGGCAAGTCAACAAGGGCTGGCTGCGCTATTCTGGGCGCTCCTCCGCAGCCACGGATGTGATGATCGCCGGCCCAACGTTGATCGCGAGAATCTTTGCCGGCGTCATTGCGAGCGCAGTTTGCGAAGCAATCTCCGATTGCCACAATCTCATGCGCATGACGGAAATTGCTTTGCTTCGTGCCTCGCAACCGCAAAGAACGCCCCTCGCCACAGCGAGGCCCTCGCCACAGCGAGGCCCTCGCAATGACAGCCCTTTGGTTGCGGCAGAAGGCCGCGTTATGAGATGAGTCACTCTCCGCCGCCGCCCAGGGGCGGGAAGAATTCGACACGATCAGCGTCCGAGACGAAGGTGTCGTCCAAAGCCACGGTGCAGCGGTTCACCGCGACGACCGCGATTTCGGCCAGCGGCAGCCCCAGTTGGTGGGCCAGGTCGATCAGCGAGATCGGCGCCACCTGATCGATTGCGATCCATGATCGCTTCTGGGGGTCGTGCCAGGCCAGGTGGCCACCCAGGTGCACGCGCATTCAGGCCGCCTCGATCATCTCAGCGGCCCAACCGACGCCCAACGCTTCCAGCCGGGCGCGGGTCGGCGCGGCGGTGACGGGGTCCCACCCCTTGAACTCGTAGAGCGCGGTCATGGCCGCTTCGAAGTCGTCGCGGGAGATCCCGACACCGGCCAGCGGGCCGGTCTCCAGGGGCTGGAACAACCGCTCGGGCAGGGTGTCGTCTTTGCGCGAGAACCCCTCGCGGACGTCGAAGACGCGGGCCAGGTTGGTCGCGCGTTCGCCGATCCGCAGCAACTCATCCACGGTCACATCCCAGCCGGAGGCCGCGGCCACGACACCCACCACCTCCTCGACCGGGATGAACGAACGCGGGGCCGGGCCGAAGTAGCACAGGCCGATCACCTTCTCGAAACTGCACCAGTTTTCCAGCAGGCCGTACAGCTCGGCCTTGTCTCGGCTGAGTTCGCGCGCGGGCAGGGCTTTCTTGACTCCCAAGGGGAGCGCGCTCCGGTAGCTGAGCGATTCGGGGTTCGCCACCATCGAATCGTGGAACGCGGTCAGGTGGTCGGCGCCGGCTTCGTTGATGGCGTAGCCCAGCCCCACGCCAACCTTGCCGCGCGGGTCGTGCATGGGCAGCTCCTGGCCCTTGACGTGCATGGCGAAATAGGCCGCGTCCCCGCCGATCACTTCTGCCGCGCGGCGTGTGCCATCGGCCAGCAGGTCGCCGATCTGCTCCCGCCGGGCGATCATGTCGACCATCTTGACCATCACCTCTGCGTTCCCGAAGCGCAGCTCCAGCCCGCCCGTGTCCTCGGGACTGATCAACCCGTGCTCGAAGCATTCCATGGCGAAGGCCACCGTGGCGCTGGTGGAGATGGTGTCCAGCGTGTAACGGCCGCATAGCTCGTTGGCCTTGGCCACCGCCTGCAAGTCTGCGATGCCGCAGTTCGAGCCGAACCCGGCTATGGTCTCGTACTCCGGTCCGCCGTAGCTGTCGGTGACCTGGTAGCGATCGTCCACCTTGACCTCGCGCTTACAGCGCACCGCGCAGGCAAAGCAACTCCGCCGGCCGGACAAGAGCTCCTTTTCGTAGGTCTCCCAGCGCAGGCCGTCCACCCCCTCGAACTCGCCGGTGTGGAAGTTACGCGTGGGCAGGATGCCCGCGGCATTCAGGCCGGCGATCAGGCCCGGCGTGCCCCGGTCTTGCAGGTCCCAGCTCGCCGGATGCTCCTTGACCAGCCTGACCAGCCGCCGGCCGAATTCGACGATCGCTTTTGGCTCGTAGGCCTGTTCGAGGTACTTGCTCGAGCCGCGCACCGCGATCGCCTTGAGCTGCTTGGAACCCATCACCGCGCCCATGCCGGTGCGGCCGTTGAAGTGGCGGAGCTCGTTGGTCAGGCCCGCGAAACGCACCAGGTTCTCGCCGCCCAGCCCGATCTGCAACACGCGCACGAGCCGATCCCCCAGCTCCTCGCGGATCACCGCCTGCACGTCCTCCGGGTCGCGCTTCCACAGGCGCGTCGCGTCTCGGATCTCTGCCTGGCCGTCCTTGACCCAAAGGTAGGCCGGTTTCTCGGCGCGGCCGGTCACCGCGATCGCCTCGAAGCCGGCCATCTTCAGCTCCGGGCCCCAGAAGCCGCCCGCCTCCGACTCGCCGAAGCCGCCGGTAAGGGGCGAGCGCGCGGCCGCGGTGAAGCGCGTCGCGGTGGAGAAGGGCGCGCCGGTCAGCAGGCCGTTGGCCAGAATCAGCACGTTTCCTGGCCCCAACGGATCGACGCCGGCGGGCAGGTCGCGCAACAGCAGATAGGCGGCCAGGGCTTTGCCGCCGGGGTAGAGGCGATACAGGGTTTCGGCGACCTCCTCGGTCCAAAGTCTACGCGCGGTCAGATCAACGCGCAGGATCTTGCCGGTAAAACCGTGATGCATTGCGTTACCTCGCTACTCCAAACGGGTCCATCAGGTCGGTTTGTAGAAGCCGATGACGTATTCTTGATGCATCCGTTGCTGGATCTGCGACTCCCGATCGATTCGCATGCCTGCAGGCAACATGCGTTTGTCTCGGTCAAGATGCCTTGCCCCAATCTTCGGGATCTCGAACCCGATAGATTCCCCGATTTCGGCCAGACAGCGATCAGTCTCAGTATCTCTCCCACGCATAATTGAGCTGGCTACCACCATCACGGAGGCCCGACCTGGCTTCAGCACCCGATACATCTCCTGCAATACACGCTTCATTTCGGAGTAGTATCGATGCAGGACCTTACCCTTCTTTGCGTCGATATTTCCAACTGCCTCGATTGTAACAACTGAGTGTGGAGGCAGCTCCTCAAAATCGAAGTCTGAGATAGATTCTCCGCCGATGTAGCCGCTCCTGGTTTCGCCCAGGTCTTCGATGGGGTATCCCAGCCAAACCAGGGAAAACTTATGGGCACGCATATAGTCAATAGCGTTGGATGCGTATGGAGGAGAGGTGACAATGAGATCAACTGAGGCTGATGGCAGTGCGAGAGCCTGTGCGTTGCCCTCTTACAGGTCCGGACGGGGTAAGTCAGGCCTGAGTTCCTGTGAACTGATAAGGTTCTGGTGTAGTCTTTTTTTGAACTCCAGGATAGCCGGTCTTAACGTCTTGGTTAGAAATTGTACGCTAGGCGTGTCGGAGCCGGCCAGTTCTTCTCCCAGGACGATATCTCCGGTTTGAGAATACACTACTTTGGCCCGATGTGGCCGCGTGTGCGCCAGGTCGAATGCCAGAGAGACGCCGCCTGATTTCGTGATAATACAGGCGGAGAAGACCAATTCGAGAAAAGCGCGGATTGGCACATCCGACACGGCATGGATCTCGGTGAGTAGCGCCATAAGCTCGATTTGGGTTTCCGGCGCAAACCAATAGTGCACGAACTTACGCGTCTTCGAATCCCACATCGAGTTCAAAGTCTCTATGAGCTTTGGACGTCCGTTTGTGACTTTGCGGGTAGCTTCTGCCACGACATGCTGCGCCGTTTCATGCAACCGATCGGCATCCAGTGGGGTGGTCTTCACTGTTGTGATCAGTCGTGCAAGGAGATCGATGTCAAACCCTTTGGCGTGTCGACCATTCAGGATGGCCTCGACAATCGTCGTGCCTGAACCCATCATGGGGTCTAGCACCACATCATTGACCTCTGTCAAGCCTAGAATGAACTTCTTTGGCAATTGAGGGGGGAATTTGGCCGGGAAGGGATGGAAATCGTGGGATGCGTAGCTGGTATCGTAGCTGTGGAAATCCAGGTCGCTCGACAGCAATTGAACCAGCCTCTCTCGATACGACGCACCATCATGGTATTCTGCGTCGAACTGCATCAGTGGAAGTTGATGAATAAAGGGTTCCGATATCAACAGACCCTTATCGGCGGTGTCTGGGAGTCAGATAAAGATTCGTAGGGGCAGTGCCTTGCGCCTGCCCTGGGCGACCGCAAGGGATCGCCCCTACCACGAAACATTATCTGAACTTCTATAGTAGAATGCCGTTCTTGATCAGATTATACAACGGACCCAGCAACCAGGCAAAGCCCCACACCGTGCGTTTTCCGAGTTGTACAAGGTGCAAGATTGATGAACTGACGAGCCCTGTCTTCTGAATCAGTTGCCTGGCGGTGTCTGTCCTTTGCGCTAGACCAGGATAGTTCCAAAAAAATATTTATCCCAAAACCTCCTGAGATTCCCAGAGAAACCGGTGATATTGGGACATTTATTTTTCTGGAACGGCCTAACAGCATACCGACTCTTGCGTTCGTGAGACATTGGCGGCTGGACAGCCCTGACCGCCGTTTGAAGGAGACGGTTTTTCTTTTTTTCATGACGGTGTCCAGGCCTCTGCCCCAAACTCCTCCATCCGCCGGAACTGGCTCATGTACAGGTCGTGGTAGAAGCCTCGTTGGGCCAGTAGCTCCTCGTGGGTCCCCCGCTCGATGATGCGATGGTCGTTGACCACCAACACCTGGTCGGCCTTGCGGATGGTGCTCAGCCGGTGCGCGATGACGAAAGCGGTGCGTCCTTCCAGCAGCCGCAGCAGCGCCTGCTGGATCTGGATCTCGGTACGGGTGTCCACGCTGCTGGTGGCCTCGTCCAGGATCAGGATGCGGGGATCGGCCAGCACGGCCCGGGCGATGGCCAGGAGCTGCCGCTGCCCCTCACTGAAGTTGTGGCCTTGCTCCGAGACGTGGGTCCCGTAGCCTTGGGGCAGGCGCCGGATGAAGCGGTCGGCATTGGCCAGCCTGGCCGCCGCCGCCACTTCCTCGTCGGTGGCGTCTAGCCGGCCGTAGCGGATGTTGTCCAACACTGTGCCGGAGAACAGGAACGTATCCTGCAGGACGATGCCCAACTGCCTCCGGATCGACGCCTGCTGTACGGCCCGGATGTCGTGGCCGTCGATGCGGATGGCGCCCTGATCCACGTCGTAAAAGCGACTCAGCAAGTTGATGATGGTGGTCTTGCCCGCGCCCGTGGGCCCCACCATCGCGATGGTTTGGCCTGGCTGCGCCTCCAGGCTGATGTCGATCAGCACCGGTTTGTCCGGCTCGTAGGCGAAGGTCACGTGATCGAAAGTCACTTCGCCTCGGATGTTGGCGAGCGGCCGGGCGGCCGGCAGGTCCTGCACCGATGGCCGGGCATCCAGCACCTCGAAGATGCGCTCGGCGCCGGCCAGGGCTGCCTGCAACTGATTGTATAGCATGGCGATCGAGCGCATCGGTCGGAAGAAGTTGCGGATGTAAACCACGAAGGTGGCGATGACGCCTATGGTCACGATGTCCCGTAACGCGAGCCAGCCGCCCAAGAGCGCGATCGCGGCGATGGTGATGGTGCTCATAGTGGTGAACATCGGCCCCAGCGCGGCGGTGATGATCTCGGCCCGGATGCCCGCCCGCCGATAATCGGTGTTGACGGCCCGGAACTTGCCGATGGCGTCCGCTTCGCGAGCGAAGGCCTGCACCACCCGAATGCCGGCGATGTGCTCCTCCATGACCGCGTTCATGCCACCCAGGTGACGCTGTACGTCCCGGAAGGCCAGCCGGGTGCGCCGGGTGATCTGGCCGGTGATGAGCAGCATGGTGGGCAGGAGGATCAGCGCGCCGATGGCCAGTTGCCAGTTCAACAGAAACATGGTCACTATGATGCCGCCCAGCAGCAGCACATTGCTGGCGAATTCGATCAGGCCGTTGGACAGTACCTGGTTGACGGCCTCGCTGTCGTTGGAGACCCGGCTCATCAGGTCACCCACCCGATGACGGTCGTGGTAGGCCATGGAGAGGATCTGGATATGGGCGAAAAGCTGGCCACGAATGTCGGCCATGAGCCGCTGGGCGATGCCCACCATCAGCACGCCCTGAATCAGCCCCGCCGCGCCGCCCGCCAGGTAGATACCCAGCATCAGCAGCATGGTCCGAGCCAGGCCGGGCAGGTGGCCGGGGATGATGTGCTGATCGATGGCGACGCTAATCAACACGGGGGCTGCCAACCCGGCGCTGGTGCTCACGATCACCAGCGCCGCCACCACCAGCAGTCGCCCGCGGTAGGGCCTCAGATAGCCCAGCAGCCGCCGCACCGCGGAGCGGGTATCGCGTGCTGCTTCGCCCGTGAGGCCTCGGCCGCCGCCAGGACCGAGACGAAGACGTGGGGGTGGCTGGTTGGATGGTTGGTCTGTTGTCATCTGTGGATACCTGACCGGGTGGCCGGGTTGCGAAGCAATCCCCCTATCGCAACGAGGAGATTGCTTCGTCGCAAAGAACGCTCCTCGCAATGACCCAATGCACTGAATTCATTTCCGCTCAGTATAAGTAGGGAAGTGCCCGCTGTGGCTGGTCTGTGACCGAGCCACGGACGGACGCCCGAGCTTCCCCAGGCTATCGAGAAGATACTGCCTCGTCACCTCGTCACCGTGTCACCCTGTCATATCGTCACGCCGTCACCCAACTGCAATTCGTAAATCTCCCGGTAAATCGGGCTTGTCTCCAGCAGTTCCCGGTGCGTGCCTTGCGCGGCGATGCGGCCGTGGTCGAGGATCAGAATCTGATCGGCGTTGAGGACGCTGTTGATGCGCTGGGCGATGACAAACGTGGTGTGCCCGGCCATCAGCTCGTCCAGGGCGCGCTGGATGTGGAACTCGGTGTCCAGATCCACCGCGCTGGTGCTGTCGTCGAGCACCAGGATGCCGGGCTGCACCAACAGCGCCCGGGCGATGGCGATGCGTTGCTTCTGGCCGCCCGACAGATTGGCGCCTCGGGCCTCGACGATGCCCTCATAGCCGCCGGGCATGGCCATGATGAAGTCGTGGGCCTGGGCCGCTTTCGCCGCGGCCATTACCTCTTCCAGCGTCGCGTCGGGCCGGCCGTAGGCGATATTCTCCCGCACCGTGCCGCTGAACAGGGTCGTTTGTTGCAAGACCATACCCACCTGGCCGCGCAGTGTATCAGGCGCCCAGTCGCGCACGTTCACGCCATTGACGTAGATGTGACCGCCGATCACGTCGTAGAAACGGGGGATCAGGTTGACCAAGGTGCTCTTGCCCGAGCCGGTGGCGCCCAGCAAGGCCACCTGCTGGCCGGGCGCCACCGCGAAGCTGACCCCATCCAGCACCGGCTCGCCACCGTTGCCGTCATAGCCGAAGGTCACGTCCTCGAAGGTGACTTGCCCGGAGAGCCGGCCGGTGTAGGGGGCGTTCGCGGGTTGGACCAGCGGCTGGGTATCAAGCACTTCCAGGATCCGTTGGGCTGACGCCTCGGCCTGGGAGACCGAGGCCAGCATGTTGCTGAGCATCAGCAGCGGTGTCATGCCGATCATCAGATACGAGTTGAAAGCCACCAGTTCGCCCACCGTCAGTCGCCCGCCGGTCACGCTCAATCCACCCAGCCAGATGATGGCGACGATCCCCAGGTTGGTCAGGGTGTTCAACGCGGGCATGGCGACAGCCATCAACCGGCCCACGCGAACCTGCTGTCCCATGTAGGCTACGTTGTGATCCTCGAAACGGTCGATCTCGAATCGCTCCCGTACAAACGCCTTCACTACCTCTACACCGGCCAGATTTTCCTGCACGATGGTATTGAGGGCGGACAGCTTTTGTTGGACGATCAGAAACAGGGGTCGGGCTACGCGCAGCACCCACCCGATGATGAGCGCGGCGACCGGCAGCAGAGCCAGCACCACCAACGCCAATTGCCAGTCGGTGAGAAAAAGCATCACCATGCTGCCAGCGATCATCAGCACGGCCCGCAGCATCAGCGCCGCGCCCGAGCTGAGCAGGTGACGCACGACGTCCACGTCGCTGGAAAGGCGCGTCATGAGCTGACCCGTCTGCATGTGATCCAGGTTGCCGAAGGAGAAGGATTGGACGTGGGCAAACAGTGCGGTGCGCATATCGAAGGCCAGGCCTTGGGACAGCCAGGCCCGACAGAACCCCTGGCCTAACGTCGCCAGCGTGCCCACCAGGGCCGCGGCCAGCATGATCAGCGCGCCCTGCCAAATGGCGTGCATATCGCGTGGCTTGATGCCCTGGTCGATGACGAACTGGAGCGCCCGAGGCGCCACCAGTTCCATCAGGACCGGCAGCACATCGGTGAAAAGGAACAGGATAACGACCCACCGATAGGGTCGCGCAAAGGGGATCAGGCGGCGAAGGGATTTCATGGCGCGCGGAATTATAGCCGAGAATGGTCGTCACGCCAAGTCCATCTTCATCCAGAGGTTGCGCCAAAACAGAAGCCCCCTCTTGTATCCTCTTTACCGCAACGCTTGCGGCACGTAGGCTGGCAGCACCTGCGTCGCGAAGATCTTCGCCAACCGCGCGAACCGTTGCCGGCCGTCCACCAGCGGGACGCTGGGCCAGTGGTCGCCGATCAGCGGCCGGGCGTAACGCACGAAGTCGTCGGTGACGTCCAACCGGTTTTCGGCGATCCAGGCCTGGGGGAAGCTGCGCTCCGAGTTGGCGACGAGCTCCAGCGGCGCCTTGTCGTAGCGCACGTCGTATATGGGGCCGGGCTCTCGCAGGATGGTGCTCATGTAGCCGGAGCCCGCTTCTGCCGCGATCAACACGGCCTTCCGGCCCACCCGGTACGCTTCGTCCAGGTCCACGGTCGAGGCGTAGATCATGTTGTGGCGCTGATCGGTGCCGGGCACGTTGCCGCGGGCCGCGCCGCGCGTGGCCAGGCCGACTTCGTTCAGGTAGTTGACAACGACCTGGGCCACGGTGGTCTCGCTGGAGGAGAACTGGGTGTGACCGAAGCTGTCCTTTCGTTCACCCAGAACCCGCCCTGAGCCTGTCGAATGGGCGCCCACGTCGAAGCCCTCGCTGATGACCAACAGGCAGCGGCCGCGCGCCCGCAGCATGTCGTTGACCGCGTCGGCCAGCTCGGCCATTGTGAGACCGGATTCCCGCAACGCAATCAGCAGCGGCAGCTCCCGGTGCGGGTCGGCCAGACGCGCGGCGGCCGGGATGAAGCCGATCTTGCGGCCCATCGCCTGCATCACCAGCACCGGGTCGGTCGGGCAGGAGCCCGCGTTCTCCTCGTTGGCGCTCCGGACGTTCAGCGCCCAGTAGCGGGCCGTGCTGCCGTAACCGGGCGTGTGGTCGATCAGCTTGAACTCGCCCCCGACCGTCAGGCCGCCGCCGACATCGTTGTCGATGGTCTTGGGCACGCCGGTCGCGATCAGATCGACGTCTATGTCCTGGGCCAGCGTGGCGATCTTGTGGGCGGTGTCCATGGAGTCGTTGCCACCGTTGTAGAAGAAGTAGCCCACGTCATGGGCCTTGAACACCTGGACGACCCGTTCGAAGTCCTCGGCCTGTTTCGCCTTTAGTTTGTAGCGGCACGTCCCGATGCTGCCCGCGGCCGGCGTGGTGCTCAGCAGCGCGATCTCCTCGGCCGGCTGCGCCGACAGGTCGAGCAGCTCCTCCTGCAGCACACCCTCGATGCCGTGGTAGCCGGCGTAGATCGTGCCGAAGACGTCCGGCATGGCGCGGCAGGTCTCGACGACCCCGCGCAGCGAGCTGTTGATCACAGGCGTCGGCCCGCCGGACTGGGCGACAATGACGTTGCGTGGTTTGGGCATGGTTGATACTCCGGTAGACTGGTAGAGTGGTAATTGGGAGATTGG
>PHCA01000111.1:0-4235 GCA_002842085.1 Chloroflexi bacterium HGW-Chloroflexi-1 | reverse complement strand
GTCACCTTGTCACCCTGTCACCTTGTCGCCTTGTCACCCCGTCACCTTGTCACCTTGTCACCCCTTCACCTTGTCACCTCGTCAAGTATACACCCTTTTCCGGCTAATTTGCAAGGGCGCCTTTTGCGGCAAAATGGTGTATACTTTAGCGGGAGGGGTTTTCAATCATGGCTATGGGCCGGGGTGATTTCGCCAGAGCGATGCAGTATTTTGGGACCTTGTGCGTTTAAGTAAGTGAAGAAAGACATCAAGGGAGGCAACCGTTGTGCAGAGTCAATTGGAGCCTGAACAAGAGCGGATGCTGGTGGAGGGAGCCCGGCGGGACCCGGAAGCCTTTCGCCAACTCTACAACCACTACTTTCCCAAAGTCTACGCCTACGTCAGCTACCGCATGGGGCGGGTGGGAGACGCCGAGGACTTGGTCGCCGAGACGTTCCTGAAAATGGTCGAGGGGCTGGATGGGTTCGCCTGGCGAGGGGCAGGCTCCTGCGCCGCCTGGCTCTTCCGCATCGCCCACAACCTGGTGAACGATTTCTATCGCCGAGGCCAGCGAACGGAAGAAGCGATTCCCCTGGATGAGTTGCCCGAACTGCGGGCCAGCACCTTGCTTCCTGAAGACGTCATCCTGCAAAAGGAAAAGTTCGCCTACCTGCGACGACTGATCGGCAGCCTCTCCCCCCGCCGGCAGGAAGTCATCACCCTCAAGTTCTTTGGCGGCCTGCCCAACAAAGAGATAGCCGCCCTGCTGGAACTGGATGAGCGGACAGTGGCATCCCATCTCTGTCGAGGGTTGGAGGAGTTGCACCGCAGGTATGTGAACGAGGTTGCCAAAGAAGGGAGTTCTCGATGAGCGAGCGAAATGAATTGCCACAGCGGGATCGGAAGCTGTTGGAGAAGATCGAGGAGATCGTGGCCAACGGAGATGGTGAGCGGCGGGAAACCGATTCGCTTTACGGCTTCTGCGCCCACCTGGCCAGCACCGTCCCTCAAGCCGACCAGTCCTTCCAACAGCAGTTGGAGGCCCGTTTGCTCACAGAGATGCAGCAACAACGAGAGGTTCGAACCCTGGGTGTTACATCCCAGGATCAGGGGGCCGCGCGCCCCCCATTGGCGTGGCTTCGACGTCTGGCGCCGGGCGGTGTCACTTCGGCTCCGCTCAGTACAGGCCTGAGCCTGTCGAAGGGCGTTGGCCGCAACATAACCCAAATCTTTCAAGGAGGTGTAACAATGAAAAAAGGATTCGCTTTTGCCACCCTCGCGGCGCTGGTGATCGTCGTCAGCGTGGTGGCCTTCGTCCCGGCGGTGCGAGCCGGGGTGAGCGGTTGGTTCCGCGCCAGCTGGGGAGGCCCTGACGCGGGGTGTAGCGCAGCAATCCGAGCAGAGGGTTCCCAGCCAGGGTTTACCGTCCTGGTCCCATCCTACCTGCCGGACACCGTTTTGTCCTCTGCGACCGGGAGCGTCACAATCGCAATGGGAGGCGATGCGGACGAGATGCGCAACTTCTTCGGGAACCCGGACGGCCAGTGGCTTTTCATCACCCAGGGCCAGGCTCCGGCCGACAAGGCCCTGCCCGAGGGTCAGCAGGTCGCCATCGGCGGGCAGAGGGGCGTGCTGATCACCAGCCTGAGCGGGACGAGCGAACTCGGCCTGGCGGACCTTGAGAATGTGGCCGTGGAGGGAACGCCGCCGGAGCATCGTCCCGAATCCTTCGCCTATCAGAATGCGAATCAACTCATCTGGTATGTCGGTGATACCCGCATCGAACTTCTCTCTAACCTGCCCGTGGAGGAGATGCTGAAGGTCGCCGAGTCGTTCCGGCCGGCGGAGGTAACCGAGGGGGAACCCCCGGCCGACTGGGTGCCAGAGCAATCGGAGGGCGGATCGAGCGGTGGGGGAGTGCTGCCCCTGCCGACATCCGGAAAGTGATAGGATAGGTCGGACGCTTACCAGAGGGCCGGGGGACAACCCCGGCCCTCTTTAATTTCTCTTCTATTTTCGTGCCAATTCGTGCAAGTCGTGGCGAAATTCTCCCCAGGGATCAGAGACGTGATGGACAGCCTGAAAGGCTCACGCCAAGACGCAAAGAACGCTAAGAGACCCTATATTGATTCTTTGCGCCCTTTGCGACGAAGCTCGCGGCTCGGCCGCCGCGCTCGCCCCACCACCGCGAGTAGGCGGCAGTGAACGCGCTGGCCGCATTCAAGGTGAAGCCCAACACCAGGGGCATAACGAAGCTCCACATGGCCGAACCTCCGTAGCGGCCTCACTGCCCACCGCCCCCTGACGGGGATCTTCGACAGTGGCTGATCTCCGGCTCCACCACCCAACGGAGCGTGGAGGTGGCTGGGTTGAGGCTCATCAGCAGGGCGAAGAGCAGGTCACCAGGCTCGACCGTGAACTCCAGGGCGATGTCGCCTTCCGGGTCGCTGATGAACGCGCTGTTGTCGTCCGGGGTCTGTGCCTGCCAGCGGTATGTCCCCGGCGCGAACGACAGGGAGGCGACCAGATAGCCCTCGCCGGGTCGGTAGCCGGGAACGCGCAAAGAGTACGGACCAAAGGTCACGTCCCAACTCGCCGAGGAATGATGATGCGCTCCTCGTCCCGTATCTTCGCAATTTTTCGGGGAATCGCTCGCTGTGGTCGGTCTCCTGACCGAGCCACGGTGGCTCGGTCAGGAGACCGACCACAGCCACCCCGGATTACGGCTATCGCTTGAGAGGATACCCAGGTGGGTGGCTTGGCCGACGATGGCGCAGGCAAGCACGATGTCGTCGTCGGCAGGGATGAACGGAAGAACATCGGTCATTTCTCTTTGAGCCAGCTCGTTGGGAAGTTAGAGCGGGATCGTGATCATGTCTCGCCTCTGACGTAAAGATTTCTCCAGAACTCGCGTGCAGCTCTATCGAGCATGGTCACGAAGTCAACGCGAAGCACATCCAGAGGCCAGGCCCGATCGGGATCAACAGCCGGTCTCCGCCCCTTGTGAACGTGATGGGGATGGCTCGGCAACTCAGGGTGGTGAGGAGCATCATCGTATTGAAAAATGCGGTTGCCCTGAGCATCCAAATAGATGTATGCATAATCGTGCTCCCTGACTTCGGCAGTAGCATCCAGCCAGGAGTGCATGATCAGGCGAGAACCATCCTTGAAGACCAGCGTGGCATGGAGAGCGCTCGCGTACTCCACCTCATCTTCGGAGGGAAAGCTGTAGTCTGGGTGAACCGTGTCCAAAATGGCGTTCACCTCTGCCAGGGCTGTGAAGAGCTCCCAGTAAGCGGCCCGCAGCTTTCCATCAGGCATAGACAACCTCGGTTTCGGAAAAGCCAAAGCGCTCTTTCATCGTCAGGAGGCTCTTGTAGCGAGCTCGCCACTCCCAATAGTCGGCCGGCCCTTCCTGAAGCGCACCTTCCTGGAACTGGCAATAAAAGTCAGCGGAAATCATGCCATATCGCCGTTCCAGGCGACGCAAGATACGCACTGTCTCGATGAAATACTCGGCTGGCGTCTTGGATGGGCGAGTCGGCAGTGCCTCTCTGGCCTGAATGACTGAAGTGACGAAATCAAAATCCTCACTTGGGAGAAGGAGCATGACGCCTTCCAGACGGGGAATCTCGAAGCCTACAGGTTGGCCCCGAAATTGATCTACCAACTCGGCCAGGGAGACATCTGCGTTCTGTAGCTTGAGCAGCGGGATACTGGTCTGACTCATGGACATTAACTTCCTTTCCTGGCGTCACGGCAACACGTGTCAGGCAATCCGTAAGAGAGTTGGAGCAGGACTGTGATCATGCTTCACTTCTGGTTTGAGATATACCAGGCGCATGTCAAATTCTCACCACAGAGGCACGGAGAGCACGGAGAAAGACCGAAAAACCTCCGTGGACTCTGTGTCTCCGTGGTTAATATCAAGAATTCAGCGTGCGGTTAGTATACTACGGCCCGCGCAGGCTGTCAACCGCCTCCGGCCTGGCAGACTTTGACAGATTTTATATTGAGCAAAGTGATGGTGCACATTTGCCAGAGGGTGAAACAGGTCTTATAGTATTACCCCGCGACATTTGCGCCATCTGCGCAAATCTTTCAACGCAAAGACGCAAAGGCGCAAAGCCCTTTTTGATTTCTGTAGTGGCCGCGACCATGTCGCAGCAGCGTCTTCCTCAAGAATGGCTTCTGAATGCCCCAACCAGAACCATTTTGAGGCCTTCACGGGCGTTTGGGCCAGGTACTCAGTGACA
>PHCA01000110.1:22948-32449 GCA_002842085.1 Chloroflexi bacterium HGW-Chloroflexi-1 | reverse complement strand
TGGCCGGGTAGTGCCCATCCGAATATCTGCTGAGGCCGGTCTCCGACCGAGCCGGGCACGGTCAGAGACCGGCCCGAGCGAGTTGCTGCTGGGGCTGACAGGGTGAGGCGGGTGCCGTGACCGTCGAAGATGTGCTCATCCGGATTCGAGCGGGCCTGGATCTGGAGGCCGAAACCGAGCATGATCTACTGGAGGAGATTCGCGGTCACCTGGAAGAGGCCGTGGCTGCCGGGGTGGCGCGCGGCCTGACCCCAGAGGATGCGCTGGCCCAGGCCGCGGCCGCGTTCGGGGTCGAGCAGGCGGCGACCGAACTGCAGGCCACCCATGCGGGCTGGGGCACATTGGAAGGCGTGGCCGCCGCCGCCCTGCCGGTGGCGCTGGCGCTGGTGTTGCGCTGGCTGATCTTCGCGCCCGATGGCACGGCCGTGGCCTGGCGCGAGATTCCCGTGCGACCCGCCTTGGCTGTGATCGCCGTGGTCGCCTTGCTGGTGCCCCTGCTCCGCTTCCCGCGACGACGCTATGCGCTGGGCCTCTGGATCGTCTTCTGGGCCTTGTCGCTGCTGACCGCCGTCTGGCCGACGGCGCGCTGGTAGAAACATCATTAAGGAGGCATTCCTGGTGAAGAACCTCAGTATCGTCGAAGCGATCCTGCGCGACCGGCGCCGGATCTTTGCGGAGATCCGCCGTGGCGAGGGCCTACGCGAGAAGATTCGGGCCATGCTGATCTCCTGCATCGCGTTCCTGGCGCTCTACGGCGCGGTCATGGGTTCGACGCACAGCCTGTGGCAGGCGCTCAGCTCGGCCGCCAAGCTGCCTATCCTCTTCCTGGCGACGCTGGTCGTCTGCACGCCCACCCTCTACTTCTTCAATCTGATCTACGGCTCGGATCAAAGCCTGACGCAGAACGTGGCGCTCATCCTGACGGCGGTCACGGTGACGGCGGTCGTGCTGCTCAGCTTCGCGCCCATCTCGATGTTCTTCCTGCTCACCAGCAGCAACTATCAGTTCTTCAAGCTGCTCAACGTCGCGACCTTTGCCGTGGCCGGGCTGGTCGGCGTGCGTTTCCTGGTGCAGGGGATGCGAGCGGTATCGGCCGACGCCGCGGATGGCGCGGCCGCGCGGAAGAACGTGGTGCTGCTGTGGATCGTGATTTATGCTTTCGTGGGCAGCCAGGTGGCCTGGACCCTGCGGCCGTTCGTGGGCGCGCCGAGCATGAAGTTCGAGCTGTTCCGCCAGCTTGGCGGCAATTTCTACACCAACATCTTCGCCAGCATCGGCGAGCTGTTGGGCTTTTTCACGGTGAGGTAGGACGATGAACCCATCCCAACCTCCCTCCCCGATTCCTGAGCCGGCCCGGTCGCCGACGGGTGATGCCGGCCCGACACGGCTGGAACTGCTGCTCGATCTGTTGGCCGACGAAGTGGCCGGACGGTTGCAGGCGCGCGGCGCGGCCCAGTGTCCCATCGTCATCGAGCGCGCCGAAGCCCCGGTCGCGACCGCCGTCGAAAGCGCCATTGTAGCGGATGTTGCCGCAGAATCGGCGCCTGAGTTGCCCGTGCTTTCCGAGCCAGAGTCAGGGCCGATCCTCAGCCCGGACGCGCCGCCCTCGGAGCAGGACGTCGGCGCGCGGCCAGCGCACGCGGCCACGTTGCTCGTCCGACTGGCGCTCGGGCTGCTGGTGCTGGTCGTGGCGATCCACATCCCCTTCAACCGGCACGGCACGACCCTGGCGACCGCGTTGCCGGGCAGCGCCTCGCTGGTGATCCGCAGCGGTCTGCTGGTGAAGGAGGCCGATCGGCCCGAAATTTACGTCTACCGGAACGATCAGTTCCACTGGATCAGCAGCCTGGACGCATTCGAGTATCGCGGCTACCGCTGGCAGGACGTCCACAGCGTCGAACCGGGCTTCCTGGCGAAGTTCGAGCTGGGCGCGGCGATCCACGTGCTGCTCAAGTGCAGCGCCAGCCCGCACATCTACCGCCTGGAAAACGACCGCAAGCGTTGGATCGTGGACCTGCCCACGTTCAGCGCCGAGGGCCACGTGTGGGAGGATGTGAAGATGGTCTCCTGCGACTATCTGCGCGGTCTGCCCGACGGCGACAGCATCCCGCCCGGCCGCGGCGCCCCGCCGCCGCCGTTGCCGTAATGGTATTTGAAAACGGGACGCGGACGACGCGGAAACCGCGGACGACGCGGATTTGAGGGGTAAGCTCCAGTGGACCACAGTCCACGTCGCAAGAACACCCAAAAATGGTTCGTTTCGGCACGAAACGGGGACTGTAGGCCCCTTCGAGCATTGTTTACCCCTCGCATCTGAGTAGAGCCGAAAACATTAACCCAACCGGTCCCCCACCTTGCCGCCACCGCCCGCCGCATCGGGCAGTGGGCGGCCAACGCGCTCATCGCGGGCCTCTGGCTGTGGCTTTATCGGCCCGTGTTGACCTACCTGGGCGTCGTCTTCTCGCGCGAGCAGTTCCGCACCAACCAACTCGTCCTGCTCTTCGCGGTCGTGCTGATCGTCTTGCAGGAGCACCCATTTCGTCGCGTCGAAACTGGGCGCGACGTCCAGCGCTACCCGCCAATCAACACCCGTTATTCTCCTTCGGGACGATCTCCTGGGGTCACTTTCAGTTGGACGAAATACTCCTGGCAGATTGCCACCAGCCGGGCGACCAGATCCGGATAGTCGCTCACGCACCAATCGATCCTCACTTCATCATCCCAGAAGTAAACTTTCTCGTCATCCCAGCCGTGCAGGATCGGTCCGAACTTGACGCTTGTCATCACTCACCTCACCAGAGCCACGTTCCGACAGGCATCCGAAGTCTCGAAGACTTCGGATGCCTGTGCTTCTACTTCCCGTACTCGTAGAACCCCCGGCCACTCTTCTTCCCCAGATACCCGGCGCTGACCATCCGGCGCAGGGACGGCGGCGCGACAAAGCGCGGGTCCCGAGTCTCCGCGTACACGGCGTCGGCGATGGCGAGGGTCGTGTCCAGCCCGATGAAGTCCAACAAGGTGAACGGCCCCATGGGGTGGTTCAGCCCCAGTTTGATGGCCGTGTCGAAGTCCTCCCTGGTGGCGACTCCCTTCTCCAGCGCGTCGATGGCGTGCAACAGGTAGGGGATCAGCAACAGGTTGACGATGAAACCGGGGGTGTCCTTGCTGACGACGATCGTCTTGCCCAGGCTTTCGCCGAAGGCTCGAGCCTGCTGAAAGGACTCCTCGCTCGTGAGGAAAGTCCGCACCATCTCCAGCAGCGGCATCACCGGTACCGGCTGCATGAAGTGCAACCCCAGCACCTGCGCCGGCCGTTTGGTGGCCGCGGCCATCTCGGTCACTGCCAGGGATGACGTGTTGCTGGCCAGGATCGCGTGGGCCGGCGCCACCGCGTCCAGCTCGGCGAAGAGCTTGCGCTTCAGCGCCAGGTTTTCGGGCGCCGCCTCGACGACCAGGTCACACCCGGCGAACGCGCCCATGTCGGTGGCGCCGATGATGCGCGCGCACGCCTGATCCCGGGCGGCGGCCGAGAGCTTGCCGCGCGCCACGGCCTTGTCCAACGAACCGTCGATGCGGGCCATGCCGGCCTCCAGGAAGTCCTTGTTCACCTCCCGCACCACCACCGTGTAGCCCGCCTTGGCGCACACCTCGGCGATGCCGGCGCCCATCAGGCCACAACCCACCACGCCTACTCTTTGGATCTCCTGCGTCATTGCATTGCCTCCTTTGGACTGTGTTCGCTTGTATCCTCTCGTCAGGTAATGGAGTGGCTGCCACGTGCCTGGCACTTTTCGGAAGCGCCAGGCACGTTCGCCCCGGATTGCTGGCCTGATTATACCACAACTCGCGCGGATCAGTTGGCCTTTTGCGCGCGACTGATGTAAAATGCGACGGTCATTGGCTCCAGGCGACTGTCATTTCACGGAGGGAGGATCATGCGCGCGTTCGTCTTCTATCAACATGGCGGTCCCGAGGTGTTGCAGCTCCACCAGGACATCTCCACCCCCCAACCCGGCCCGGGCGAGGTCCTGATCCGGGTGCGGTACGCGGCCCTGAACCGGCTGGATGATTTCGTGCGCACCGGCTGGCGCGGGCTGAACCTGGTCTTCCCCCACATCCTGGGCTCGGACTTCAGCGGCGCCATCGCCAGGCTGGGCGAGGGCGTGACCGGCTGGTCCGAGGGCCAGCGGGTGGTCGCCAACCCGACGCTCTGGTGCGGCGCCTGCCCGGCCTGTGTCGCCGGCCGGCACAACCAATGCGACCGGTTCGCCATCCTGGGCGAACACGTCCCGGGCGCCTACGCCGAGTTCGTGCGCGTTCCCGCTCGCAACCTGCTGTCCATCCCGGGCCACTACCCCGACGACCTGGCCGCGGCCGCGCCGTTGACCGCCGTCACCGCCTGGCACATGCTGGTGACCGCCGGCGGTGTGCGGCCCGGCGAATCAGTGCTGGTGGTGGGCGCGGGTGGTGGCGTCAACAGCATGGCGATCCAGATCGCCCGGCTGGCCGGCGCCACCGTTTGCGTCGTCGCCGGGAACGCCGAAAAGGCCGAGAAAGCGCGCGTGCTGGGCGCAAACTGTGTCATCGACCGGTCCGCGGAGCCGAATTGGAGCAAGGCGGTCTGGGATGCCACCGGCCGGCGCGGCGCGGACATCGTGGTGGACAACGTGGGCGAGGCCACCTGGGGGTCGAGCTTGCGCTGTCTGGCGAAGGGCGGCCGGCTGCTGACCGTGGGCGGTACCAGCGGCTACAATGCCACCACGCCGGTCAACCTGATTTTCGGCAGGCATCTGCGCATCATCGGCGCCACCATGGGTACCCAGGCTGATTTCGAGGCCGTGATGGCGCAAGTGTTCGCCGGCAAACTGGCGCCGGTCATCGACCAGGTCTTCCCGCTGGCCGAGTATCCGGCCGCGCTGGATCGCATGCGGAGCGGAGAAGGGTTTGGAAAGATCCTTCTCAAAATTGTGCCCCGATGAATCGGCGGTAATCCGGGGTGGCTGTGGCCGGTCTCCTGACCGAGCCACGGTGGCTCGGTCAGGAGACCGGCCACAGCCAGCGATTCCCCGAAAAATTGAGAAGATACAATCGGCGCACATCATAGCAGAGGAGAGCAGAGGAAACATGCCAGCTTTCAGCCAGCGAAACTGGGCGTCGATGTGGTTCTCCGGCGCGACCTGCCGGGCTGATGGCGGTTAACGTAGCGGGGTGTGGATCGGCTATGGCCGAATAGGAGCAAAACGTATGCTAACATTGACTGTTGAACCTGAACTGTACGAGCGCGCCATTTTGAACAAATCTCTCACCGCCATTTTGCGTTGGGTGATCGTTTTGAGCATCCCCGTCCTCCTGTGCCTGAGCGTGGCGCGCGCGCTGTTCTCCGACGCGTATCTACGCTACGAATACGGCAAGCCGGACTTCCCGCCGGACAGCTACGGCTTCACCCAGGGGCAACGCCTGGAGCTGGCTTCCGTGGCCATCGCTTTTCTGAATCGCAGCGAGCCGGTGGATCAGGCGATCGCCCTGCTCGCGGCGCAGCGGATGCCAGGCACAGACAAGTCGTTATACACGCACTACGAGCTCAGCCACATGGTGGACGTCAAGAACTTCACCGACAAGCTGTGGCGCATCCACCTGGTCGCCGCCATCCTGGCCATCGGCGGCACGGCCCGGCTGCTGCTCCGCCGCGACACCCGCCGGCCGGCCTACGAGTCGCTGATGTACGGCGGCTTGTTGTCCAGCGGCCTGCTGGCCGCGTTGGCCGCGCTCGTCCTGGTGAGCTGGCGCACCTTCTTTATCCAGTTCCACGAGCTGTTCTTCGATCCCGGCACGTGGATCTTCAACTGGGACGACTCGCTGATCCGCCTCTTCCCCGACCGGTTCTGGTCCGACGCCGGGATCATCGTCTCGGTGGGCACGCTGGTCGCGGGGATCGTGGTCGCGGGCGTGGGGTACACGGCGGGGAAGCGACTGAAGACTGAACGGTGAGTTGGGAAATTGGTAGATTGGGAAATTGGGAAATTAGTAAAACGGGAGAGGCAATGTCCCACCAAGAGAAAATCAACCGCCTGCGCGAGATGAAATACCGTTCCACCTTGGGCGGCGGGAAAGCGCGCATCCAGCGCCAACACGCGCAGGGCAAGCTGACCGCGCGCGAGCGGGTTGAATTGCTGCTGGACAAGGGCAGCTTCGTCGAGCTCGACCGTTTCGTCACCCATCGCAGCGCCGATTTCGGCATGGATCAGCAGCGCATCCTGGGGGATGGCGTGGTCACCGGCTACGGCGCCATCGACAAGCGCCTGGCCTACGTCTATTCCCAAGATTTCACCGTGTTCGGCGGCTCGTTGTCGGAAACTCACGCCGAGAAGATCTGCAAGGTGATGAACCTGGCGATGAAGAATGGCGCGCCGATCATCGGGTTGACCGACTCCGGCGGGGCGCGCATCCAGGAGGGCGTGGTCAGCCTGGCCGGCTACGCCGACATCTTCTTGCTGAACACGCTGGCCTCCGGCGTGATCCCGCAGATCAGCGTGGTGCTGGGACCGTGCGCGGGCGGGGCGGTTTATTCCCCCGCCATCACCGATTTCATCATCATGGTCAAGGACTCCAGCTACATGTTTGTCACCGGCCCGGAGGTGGTCAAGACCGTCACGCACGAGGAGGTGTCGTTCGAGGAGCTGGGCGGCGCGCTGACCCACGCCTCGGTGAGCGGGGTGGCCCATTTCGCGGCCGACGGGGAGGAGGATGCCATCTTCCTGGTGCAGAAGCTGCTGAGTTATTTGCCGGGCAACAACCTGGAGGATGCGCCGGTCATCCGCGCCGAGGACGATCCGCTGCGCACGGACGAGGCGTTGGACCTCCTGATCCCGGACGAGCCCAACCGGCCCTACGACATGCGCGAGGTCATCACCCGGATCGTGGACGACGGCGAGTTCCTGGAGATCATGCAGCACTGGGCTGGCAACGTGCTGATCGGCTATGCGCGGCTGGATGGGCGCACCGTGGGGATCGTGGCCAACCAACCGGCGATGCTGGCGGGCGTGCTGGACATCGATGCCAGTGTCAAGGCCGCGCGCTTCGTGCGCTTCTGCGACTGCTTCAACATCCCGATCGTCACCTTCGTGGACGTGCCCGGCTTCCTGCCCGGCACAGCGCAAGAACACGGCGGCATCATCCGCCACGGCGCCAAGCTGCTCTACGCCTACGCCGAGGCTACCGTGCCCAAGCTGACTGTGATCACCCGCAAGGCCTATGGCGGCGCGTATGACGTCATGAGCTCCAAGCATCTGCGCGGCGACATCAACCTGGCCTGGCCCTCGGCCGAGATCGCCGTGATGGGGCCGGAGGGCGCGGTCAACATCATCTTCCGCCGCGAGATCGCCGAAGCCGACCACCCGGAAGAGACCCGCGGCCGGCTGGTGGCCGACTACCGCGAGAAGTTCGCCAATCCGTACATCGCCGCCTCGCGCGGCTACATCGACGCGGTGATCGAGCCACACGAAACCCGCCCGCGCCTGATCAACGCGCTGGAGATGCTGCAGAACAAGCGCGATACGAATCCGGCGAAGAAGCATGGGAATATACCGTTGTAGACTGGTAAATTGGGAATTGGGAAATTGGTAAATTGGGAATTGGGAAATTGGTAAATTGGGAATTGGGAATTGGGAATTGGGAATTGGGAAACTGAGGATCGAAAGCGTAGCCCAACCTACCAACCTACCAACCTACCAACCTACCAACCTACCAATCTACCAATCTACCCTCCCCCGAGGAAACCATGTTCAAAAAAGTCTTAGTCGCCAACCGCGGTGAAATCGCCGTCCGCATCCTGCGGGCGTGCGAAGAGCGCGGCCTGCGCACGGTGGCCGTCTATTCCGACGCGGACCGGACCGCGTTGCACGTGCGCTACGCCGACGAAGCCTACCGGATCGGACCGCCGTCACCCAAGGAAAGCTATCTGAACATCCCGGCCATCATCGCAGCCGCCAGGCAGGCCGGCGTGGATGCGGTCCATCCGGGCTACGGCTTCCTGTCCGAGAACGCCGACTTCGCCCAGGCCGTGTTGGACGCCGGGCTGGCCTGGGTCGGCCCCGCCGCCGAGGCCATCCGTGCGATGGGGGATAAGGTCACCGCACGGCAACTGATGATCGCCGCGGGGGTGCCGGTGGTGCCGGGCGCCGATGCCGGCCTGTCGGACACCGAGGCGGTCGGGGTCGCGCAGGAGATCGGCTATCCGGTGCTGATCAAGGCTTCGGCCGGGGGCGGCGGCAAGGGGATGCGCCAGGTGAACGACCCCGCCGATCTACCACGGGCGCTGGCGGCCGCCCGCCGCGAGGCGGCGGGCGCGTTCGGCGACGACACCATCTATTTGGAGAAGGTGATCACCGGCGCCAGGCACGTGGAGCTCCAGGTGCTGGCCGACCAGTACGGCAACTGCATCCACCTGGGCGAACGCGAATGCTCCATCCAGCGCCGGCACCAGAAGCTGATCGAGGAAGCGCCGTCGGTCGCGGTGCCGCCCGAGCTGCGCGCCGAGATGGGCGCCATCGCGGTGCGCGCCGCGCAGGCGGTGGGCTACAGCAACGCCGGCACGGTCGAGTTCCTGTTGGACCGGTCGGGCCACTTCTATTTCCTGGAGATGAACACCCGGCTCCAGGTCGAGCACCCGATCACCGAGCAGGTGACCGGCATCGATCTCGTCAAGGAGCAGTTGGCCATCGCTTCCGGGCGCAAGTTGCGCTGGACGCAGGCCGACATCCAGATCAAGGGGCACGCCATCGAGTGCCGGATCAGCTCCGAGGACCCCTATAACAGCTTCTTGCCGGCGGCCGGCCGGATCACCAGCCTGAGCGAGCCCACCGGGCCGGGCGTGCGGCTGGAAAGCGGCATCTGCGCCGGCTTCGAGGTCAGCCTGTTCTACGACCCGCTGCTGGCCAAGCTGGTCGTGTGGGGCGAAAACCGCGCCGAGGCGATCCTGCGCATGCGCCGGGCGCTGGATGAATACCGTATCGGCGGCATCCACACGACCATCCCGTTTCATCAACAGGTGATGGACAGCACCCGATTCCAGGGCGGCCAGTTCGACACCAGCTTCGTGGACGGACCGGACGGTTTTCGCTTGTCTGCCGCACCGAGCCAGAACCTGACCCAGGTGGCCGCGATCGCGGCCGCGCTGGCCGAACACGAACGGGCGCAGCTAGCCGTGATCCTCGGCTCGCCCTGCGACGAGCAAGGGCTCCGCATCTCGCCGTGGAAACAAGCGGGGCGAGTGGGTGGGGTACGGAGCAGGTAGGTTGGTAGATTGGTAATTGGTAGACTGGTAGATTGGTAGATTGGTAGATTGGTAGGTTGGTAGATTGGTAGATTGGTAGATTGGTAGATTGGTAGACGGGTGACTGGGATAGACCTGCATCACCGTGTCACCTTATCAAATATAGTTAGTTGGGTGGTTAGAGTCGCGATTCGCTGACTCGTTGATTCGCTGACTCGCCGATTCGCTGA